>JADGHK010000507.1 GCA_019686145.1 Bryobacteraceae bacterium
CACCGGGCTCGAGCTCGCACTGCCCCACGAGGTGGTCTGTCGGTTTCAGCGGCCTTTGGTAGAAGAGGGCCGAATGCAGAACCGCCCGCCGTTCCGGCGTCAGGATTTCCGGGTGATGCGGCGCCTGAAAGTCCCAGATCGCCTCGAACTCCTCTTCGTACATCCGCCTGTGCGTCCGGCGGTCGCGAATCCGGCTTATATGCGGATCGAGGGTCGAGAGGTATTGGCCCAGGGTGCGGCAGCCGCTTTGCCGGATCTCCGCCCATAGACCTTCCATCTTGGCTTTGAGCTGCCCGCCCTCGTCGCCATCGGCATCCCTGGCCGCCCGGCCGCGAAAACCTCTCCGTTGGGCCAGGTGATAGAAGGCGCGCCCGAGTTCGTAGGCAGAAAGCGGCTGCTCGACAGCGCGCGCCCGCAGCGTGTAGGGAAGAATTTCCGTGTCGGGATACTGTTTTCGAAGTTCGGCGTCCAGCGCCGGAAGAACCTGGGTCCGCTCGCCGCACGGCAAGAGACCCCAGTCCTGCAACAGTCGATACACCTTGAGCATGCGCCGCCGGCGCCGGTCAATTTGCCGCCGCTGCTGCCGCGCCAGCCGCCGCTGTTTGGCGCGAGACTCTTCGGTCCCGGATTCATAATCCCCTTCAAAGACAGGAGAGAAAATGCGAACACCGCTCCAGACAATCTGTCCGCACTTCGGATCTACTAACGCCGCGCCTACTGAACTGACCCCGAGGTCAATGCCAAGAACATACGAAGATTCGCTTGACATAAGTTTTCCTGTATGCGATGTATTGAACAGAGTGTATCAGAGAGGTCAATTCCTTACCGTGTCAGAGTAAGGTTTTGTCCGACCGCGAGGTATCTGGATTCCAGTAGCCTCTTAGGACGCCCCCTGCGGGGGCGTTTTGCTTTTCAGGGGTGTTGTTATTACGCGCTTATTATCGCGATCACTATCACGCCCAAAGTGTAAGGATTGTTACAGTAAGAAACGCTAATTGTGGCCGTGTCTGCGAAGATCGCGGTTGAGTACTTCCTTGACTACCGCGCCTAGTTTGAGAAACTCGTCTAAGTCGACCGGCTTTCGGAAATACTCCGCTCCCAGGGAGGCCGCCATTTGTCGATCCTCGGGCGCGTTGGAGGAAGTTACGATAACCACCGGCAGCAGGGCGCATAAGGGATGGGCCCTGAGTCTGGCCAGGAGCTCCCAGCCGCCTGCCCGCGGTAAGTTCAGGTCGAGCAGAATTAGTTCGGGACAGTCCTCATTCGGCTGTATCCCCATCCGGTCGAAAAAGCGCAAAACGTCATCTCCGTTCGCCACCACCGTCATCTTATTGGGAATCCCGTGCTCGAGCAGCGCTTCCCGAACGAAGATCACGTCGGCGGGGTTGTCTTCCGCAAGGAGGATGTGAACCGGCTCAGTCATTGCTAAGCACCGGAAGCGCGAGATAGAAGGTGGAACCTACGCCCACTTCCGATTCCGCCCACATCCTGCCCCCGTTGCGCTCGACGATCCGCTTGCAAATCGCCAGGCCCAAACCGGTGCCGGGATATTCATCCTGGGTGTGCAGTCTCTTGAAGAGCCCGAAGATTCGGTCTGCGTAGATTGGGTCAAAGCCGATTCCGTTGTCCTGAACGCTGATCAGCCACTCCTGTCCCCGGCGCTCCACTGAGATCTGAATTCTGGGCGGCACTCCAGGTTTCCGGTATTTCAGCGAGTTTGCCAGAAGGTTCTGGAAGACCTGGCTGAAGTGCATGGCATTGCCCGGAACGGTCGGCAGGGTATCACTCGTGATTTGGGCCTGGTTTTCATCGATCGCGGTTTTCAGCAATGTCAGCGCCTCCCGGAGCGATTCGTTTAAGTCCGCGCGCTCAGTATCGGACGCGATTGGGCCGTAGGTTACCTGGGAGTAGGTGCGAAGGTCCTGCAAGAGCGAATCCATTCGTTTGACTCCGATACGGATAAAGTGTGCCAACACCTGCAACTCCGCGTCGGGATGAGGGCCCAGCCGCCGTAGCAGGAGCTGCACGGAAGCATTCACCATTCGCAGGGGTTCCTGAAGGTCGTGGCTTGCCACGTAGGCGAACTCACGCAGGTCCCGGTTCACCCGTTCCAGCTCCTTGCGCGCCCGGACGTCGGAAGTGACGTCTACGGCGGCCACGATGATGCCCGAAATCGAGCCATCCGGCTCGCGTATGGCTTGAAGCGCCACATTGAACCAGTTGTCTTCGAGAACGCCATCCCCGTTCCGGTCAAGACGGATGTGATATTCGTCTGCGGTAAACGGCTCGCCTGTATTGAAGACGTGCTGGAGAATGTCGATCGTCCCGAAAGAGGTTTCCGGAATTGCGTCGGCGATCGTCCGTCCAAGAAGGGTTCTGCGAGGGAATAGTTCCTGGTACCTGCGGTTGATGAGTTGGTAACGCAACTCGGGGCCGCTGAGCACTGCTACGGCCACGGGAGCCTGCGCAAACAGCGCCTCGATACGGCGTATCAAGGCAGCCTGCATTCGCTCAAGTTCTGCAAGCCGGGTCACCTCGCTCACATCCTGCAGCGAATGCAGAAGGTACTTCAGTTCCCCTTGTTTGCCAAGGATCGGCGAAATGTGCACAATCCAGTAATCCGGCTCAGAGAGTTTGCCCGCCGGCTTCCAGAGATCGCGCCCTTCGATCCTGAACATGTGAGAGGTTAGCGTCGCCAGCACATGCGCAAGAGACTGCCGGGCTTTATTCGCCACATCAAGGAGTTCCGGCCGGTTCAGGAGAGTCTCGAACAGTCCCCTCCCCGTTAGCTCCGCGCGGCCCCGGTTTGCGACAGTCAGGAAGGCCTGGTTCACCGCGACAATCGTGAATGTAGGGTCGTCTGCAAGAGTCGCGATGCAGGGCGTCGCCGCAACCTCAAAGAATGCTTCGAAGTCTGCTGCAGGTAGCGTACCGGCATCCGCGTTAGAGGTGTTGGAGCGGTTAGCCATCCAGACGCCTCCTCCGCATCCGGTTGATGGCAAATCGCACCAGAGTATACCAATGGCCTCTACGCGTATCCACGCCAGCCGTCCCGCAAGCTGCCAAGTCCGGTCCGC
>JADGHK010000508.1 GCA_019686145.1 Bryobacteraceae bacterium
GGCCTGGATGATCCCGTAACCGCAGTCTTTGGGCGGAACTGCTTGCTTGCCCGGCGGCTGGTGGAACGCGGCGTGCGGTTTGTCGAACTGTACTGCGGCTCCGGCAGCGGGTGGGATGCGCATTCGAACATTGAGGCCAATCACGGGAAGTGGTGCCGCGTCTCCGATAAGCCGATTGCCGGCTTGCTCACCGATTTGAAGGGGCGCGGTCTCTTAAAGGAAACGCTTGTGGTATGGGGCGGTGAGTTCGGGCGGACGCCCTTCAACGAGAAGGGAAATGGGCGGGATCACAACCCATGGGGCTTTACGATGTGGATGGCCGGCGGCGGTGTCAAGGGTGGACAGACGATCGGCTCCACGGACGAACTCGGCCTTCGCGCGGTCGACCAGCCGGTGCATGTTCACGATCTTCACGCCAATATCCTGCACCTGCTCGGCCTGGATCACCTGCGCGTCACGTTCCAGCACAATGGCCGGGCAGAGCGCCCGACACTTACAGGCGGAAAACTGATTCCAGCCTTGTTCAGTTGAGTCAGGGGGTATTGTTATGGTCTTCGATCCCATGTGCGGCTCCTTCTCGCGCCGCCGATTCGTTCGCGGAGGCGCGTTAACGCTCGCCGCGCTTGCTGAGTCCCGTTCGCTCCTGTACGCTACGCCGGAGATACAGGAAACCGAGGATAACCAGGAAGGCCCCTATTACAAGCCTGGAGCTCCCATCCGCTCTAACCTGGTCGAGAAGGGCATGCCCGGTACCCGGTTGCTGCTGACCGGCAAGGTGCTCGGGCTGGACGGAAAGCCCCTCCCGAACGCAGAGATTGACCTCTGGCAGGCCGACGCCAACGGGCAGTACGATAACATCGGCTTCCGGCTTCGGGGACGAGTCTTTACGAACGACAGCGGGCTGTACCAGATTGAGACCATCATCCCAAGGCATTATGGCGCGGGCTCATATCCGCGGCCTCCGCATTTGCACGTGAAAGTGCGAAAGGGGGACGGACCCGTCCTGACTACACAACTCTACTTCCGCGGGAATCCGTATAACTACCATGACCCCTCGGTTCGGCCGTCCCTGTTGCTTGACCTGAAGGACAACGGGGGCAACGGGAAGAGCGCTGAGTTTCAATTTGTCATCCGCACGGCCTGAAAGCGATGCAGTCGGTGAATCCTGACTCCCAGTTGGTTTCCCTTGTGCAGCGAAACGACCTTGAGGGCGTTCGCGCGGCTGTCGCTTCCGGAGCCCGGGTGAATGCGCCGCGTCCATCGCTTGAGAACAAGACCCCGTTGCACTTCGCCGTCGCGAGGAGCGGCGCTGCGATGGTGAAACTCCTGTTAGATCTCGGCGCCGATGCGAACGCCCGGGATTCTGGAGGCGAGACACCCTTGAGCATGGCAGCGTTCCGGGGACGCGCGGATTGCGTGCGGGAACTGCTTGCTGCGAAAGCGGATGTCAATGCCCGCAGCAAAGCCGGATGGACGCCGCTGATGGCGGCGGCATCGGAAGGCCATGCAGAGGTCGTTCGCCTCCTGCTCAAAGCCGGAGCCCGCCCAATTTCGGAGGCGCTGCGCCTTGCAAGAAAGTACGGTCATGCGGAAGTCGTGTCTTTTCTGGAAGAAAGCCGCCGGTAGGCCTTGATTTCCTCCCCTTTCTTACCTTAGTGACGCAACCTTTCCCTGCATTTGGTGCTTCTGATAGAGGAAACCGCAGAACCGGCGGAAATTGTAAATATTGATTGGAAAGGACATTGAAGAATTGAGGAGAACATTTGTCGCCTTCGTTGCGGCTGGAAGCCTGCTCCTTCCCGGCGCGTTTGCACAGCAGCAGTCGGAGCAGGCCCGTGAGGAGCGGATCGAGCAGGCGAAGCAGCGGATGGAAGAGATCCGGCAGCGGCTGAACCTGACCCCGGAGCAGCAGGAGCAGATCCGTCCTATCCTCATGGAGGAATTTGAACGGCTTAGGGCGCTCCGGGAAAGGGCCGGCAGCGGAAGCCGCCGGGACCGGAGGCAGATGGCCCGCGAGCTGCGGGATATCCAGAGCGATACCGAAAAGAAATTGAAGCCAATCCTTACACCCGAACAGATGGAGGAATACCGGAAGATTCGGGAGGAGGCAAGGAGCCGGTTTAGGGAGCAGATGCGCAACCGGCGGTAACGATTGGGTTAAGTCGAGCGGACGGAAGGCCCTCCGGGGATCACTCAGGATCCACCTTCCGTCCGCTCCTCGAAGCACCGATCGTCCCGTCCGCTGCCTCGACTCGTTGAGTCCCCGGCCCACGAGGAAGCAGCGATCGTCAACGATTCAACTGGTGCTCGACCGGGAATGACCCCGGAACCGGCGGTTGACCATCCCGTCGGCCGAATTCATCTACAAGAGTTGAAAAGAGCCAGAGGCATGCCCGCACGCGCCGGGAGGGGAATCCGGACTGCGGGTACGCGATTGCGGCTCCAGGAACGGGCATCCGCATCACGCGTAAGCGATCCCTGTTGGTTCGTCACTCCGCGTTTCATCCCGTCCCCAATCTATAAGGCGAGAAATTTGTAAAGAAGCACTCATCAAGATCTACTTTTCTGACATTATTCACACGCCCCCAGCTCCCGCGTTCTGGTGGGATTGCCATCTGTCAGGCCTGAGGCCGGCCTGCTATCCTCGAAAATCGGTAATGGCGTCACAAACAAGCGTTGCCGTGGTCGCCGAGAAGCCATCGGTGGCGCGAGACATTGCAAGGGTATTGAAATGTACGAGTCAGGGAGAGGGCTATCTGCACGGCAACGGCTACATCGTTACCTGGGCCATCGGGCACTTGGTGACTCTCGCACAGCCGCACGAAATGAACCCGAAATGGAAGGCATGGCGCCGGGAACTCCTTCCCATGCTGCCGGAATCCTGGCCCCTCGTCGTCGCTGAGGAGACCCGGGAGCAGTTCGAAATTGTCCGGAAGATTCTGAACTCACCCAAAGTCGGGGAGGTTGTGTGTGCGACCGACGCCGGGCGGGAAGGCGAGCTGATCTTTCGCTACATCTACGAGGCGGCTGGATGTACGAAGCCGGTCCGCCGCTTGTGGATATCCTCGCTGACCCCG
>JADGHK010000509.1 GCA_019686145.1 Bryobacteraceae bacterium
GTTTTGCCCGAACCACCAGAGTGCAAGGGATCCTTCAGGTACCTTGTAGTTGCGAATCTCAGTAGAAAGCGACATCGCTTCAGGATAGCCCGCCGAGTCAGATCTGAATCAATTGCTATCTGAACTTCTTAGTTGTACTAATCCGCTATTACTCACAAGAAATCAATGCTAATATCGTACTGCTTCGTTTAAGCAGCATCAGTAGTTCAAATTGCTCAAGTAGGAGGAGTATCGTGTTCGTCAAGCGCTACCGATTCGCTGCTCTCATAGCCGTCGCCACGCTGTCCTTGGGTTTGATTCAGGCGGCTGAGAGGAGAATTGCCACAACCGCAGTAACGAAACCACTGGCGGAGCCAGCCGCCGCACCGACTGATCGCTTTGAACGGCCCGTTCCGATGGGGGTGTCGGTTGGCAATACGCCCAGCTTACCGTTTATCTATGCCGGCACTGCGGGGCTCCTGGTCCAAGAGGTCAATGCCCCAAGCATAAAGTACATCCTAAGTAACAATCACGTGCTTGGTGTTCAGGGTCCGACCCTTTGTCCAGGGACCGCGCAGCCTGGGATCTTCACGCTTCAGCCAGGCACCCTCGATATTGGGAACGATCCTGGCAACAGTTCCTTCTATCAAGTCGGTAATTTCGCTCGTAGCGTTCCCTTAGTTCGCGGTCTGCTTGCGCGCAACCGGGCGGACGCAGCGATATCGGTCACAACGCTTGAGCTGGCGAAGAGCGAGATTTTGGGCATCGGTGAACCGACCATCGGAACGGTCAATCCGGTTCCGGGTATGCCGGTAATCAAGAGCGGCAGAACCACTGGCGTTACGAATGGCACCGTGGATGCGGTGAATGTGACGCTCCGCGTCAACTATGGGACTGGCTGCGGGCGGTACCGGTTTATCCGCCAGACGACGATCGTTCCCGGTACTTTCTCGTCGAGCGGCGACTCCGGTTCCGCTATCCTGGAGGCAGCGACGAACACGCCGGCCGCTCTTCTGTTCGCCGGAAGCTCCTCGCTGACCGTGGGTACGCCGATTGATGATGTTTTCGATCTGCTCGGCGTGGAGATGTCCGGATCCACTCCGGGTCAGAGGCGAGCGATGCGTGCAAACCGTTTACGCGACCCCGAAATGTCGCGTCTCGAAGCCATCCAAGCGCGCCACGAGGATCGTTTACTCGACTTCGACGGCGTGGAAGGGATCGGCATCGGGCGTGAAGGTTCCCGGCTGGTCTTCAAGGTCTATGTGACTCGTCTGACACCAGCGCTTCGTACCGCCCTGCCGAGAGACCTCGAAGGCATTCCGGTTGTGATCTCGGAGTCCGGAGAGATTACGGCTCGCTGAGCTTCCCGGCACTGATATCGCATAGCCGAAAGCAAAAAGGCCCGGGTGTTACCCCGGGCCTACGTGTTGTTGAACTCCCGTTCTTACATCATCGCAGTCGGTGGAGCTGGTTCGTCCGGCCGGCCGGCATTCGCAAGGGGCAGGCGGATGAGCAGGACCGCCATCAGCACGACAAAGAGAAGGCCAAACGCGTAGGATGGCGATTCAAAGATACGGATCATGGACCATTCGCGCCACGCGAAGAAGGCAACGACTAAACCAGCCAGAGCTTCTCCCGCAATCAGGCCGGAGGCGGCAAGAACGCCGACGTTCTCCACTCTGGCTCGCTGGGCGGCGTTCAGGCCGCGGCGTTCCTGTATCTTGTCCAAAATGCCGCGAATCATACCGCCGACGAAGATGGCGAAGGTTGTGCCCAACGGCAGGTACATGCCAACGGAGAACAGCATCGGACTCTTCACCTGCAGCAAAATCATTCCGATGCCCATGAACATGCCGCAGACAACCAGCGGCCACGGCATGTCTCCGCCTACGATGCCCTGAGCCAGCGACGCCATGAGGCCGGCCTGCGGAGCCGGGATCTCAGCGTCACCGAATCCGATGCCTCCCTTGTTGATGTTTCCGTAGTGAAGAATCATCAGCGGGAAGTACATGAGCAAAGCGCTCACGACGACGGCGATTAGCTCCACGATCTGGATCGTTCGAGGTGTGCCGCCGAGAATATAACCGACTTTGAAGTCCTGCAGGAGCTCTCCCGCCACCGCAGAGGAGACGCAGACCACCGCAGCTACGCCCAGGACGGCGGTGACCCCACTGGTGCCGCCGACGCCGAGGGAAACCATCAGAAGCGCGGCGATAATCAGCGTCGAAAGAGTCAACCCGGAAATCGGGTTGTTGGAGGATCCGATGAGACCCACCAAGCTGCCGGAAACCGTCGCAAAGAAGAATCCCGTAATCAGCATCACGACGGCAGCCACCAGGCCCGCCATCACCAGGTCCACCATTGTGATGTACAGCGCGGCCATCAGAACGAACGTCACGCCAATGAGGGCGAAGACCGTCTTCGAACTCATGTAGCGCTCGCTCCGGCCGACGGCAGCCGCCTGCTCCGGCGTCTGTTTGAATTCTTCAAGCGCACGTTTGAGGCCCGCAGTGAGGCTGTCCTTCATGCGGAACAGCGTGTAGGCCGCCCCAACCAGCATTCCTCCGACTGCGATGGGCCGGACGATCGAGGTCCAGACTGCGGTTGCCAGCCCTGACCATCCCTCCTCGGTGCTACCGGGCGGCAGATATTGCTGAATCTGGGGACCAAGGAAATACATGAGCAGCGGAACGAGGAGTCCCCATGCGACGACTCCTCCTGAAAAATTCAGTGCTGCCAGGCGCGGGCCAATGATATAGCCAACGCCGAGATACGCCGGGCTGATGCTCGGTCCTGCTACCGTGCTGAATCCGCCTGTAGCCACAGTCTGCGTGCTGCCGGGCGGACCTAATCGCAGAACACTCCTTCCAAGCTCGCCGATTCCGATAAAGAAGGTCTTTCTTTCAGCGAACAGCCGCAATTCGCCGAGCATATAAATGAGAGCTCCAACTCCCATGTGCCAGAAGAGAAACTTGGCGGCTGCGCTGCCTGCCTGCCCGGCCTTATGGATCTCCGCCGCCGCCGTCGATTCGGGGAACGGAAGTTCGGGGTCCTCTACCATCACGCGCCGAACCAGCGACACGAACAGGACGCCAAG
>JADGHK010000510.1 GCA_019686145.1 Bryobacteraceae bacterium
ATCTCGGCGCCGTTCAGACGGCCCGATACCCGGACCTTGATTCCCTTGCAGCCGAAACGCAGCGCCGAGTCCACCGCCTTGCGCATTGCCCGGCGGAAGGCGACGCGCTTCTCCAGTTGAAGCGCGATCGACTCCGAGACGAGCTGCGCATCCAGCTCCGGCTTGTGCACTTCCTGAATGTCGATGAAGACTTCGCGCTGCGTCTTCCGCGCCAGATCCTGCTTCAGCTTCTCAATCTCGGCGCCCTTACGCCCGATAATGATTCCAGGCCGTGAAGTACGGATCGTGATTCTCAGCTTGTTGCCCGGGCGGTCCACCTCGATCGAGCTGACGCCTGCTGACTTCAGCCGCTCCTGCAAGGACTCCTTCAGCTCCAGATCCTCGAGCAGAAGCTTGGCATAGTCCTGTTTGGCAAACCAGCGGGATCGCCACGTCTTCGTGACACCCAGCCGGAAGCCGTACGGATGAACTTTCTGACCCATGTACTACTCGTCCTCGCCCTTTCCGTCGGCGACCTTCACCACGATGTGGGACAACCGCCGCTGATATCTGTAAGCCCGGCCCATCGGAGCAGGACGAACCCGCTTCATCCGCGGCCCTTCATTGACGTACGCTTCTGACACGTACAGCGTGTCGACATCTACGTCCGTGTTTTGGTTCTCGGCGTTCGCAATCGCCGACCGCAACACCTTTTCCACTGTCGGCGCGATGCGCTTCCTGGTCGCGCGAAGGATGTTGATCGCGTCGCCCGCCTTCTGGCCGCGGATCAGATCCACCACGAGACGCGCCTTCTGCGCTGAAACCCGAACGTATCTCGCTTCCGCTCTTGCTTGCATCTTTCCCTCGCTAGGACGGCCCAGCCCGCATTAGGACTTGCCTGACTTCTCCGATTTCCCTACGTGTCCCTTAAAGGTCCGTGTCGGCGAGAACTCTCCGAGCTTGTGGCCCACCATATTCTCGGTCACGTAGACCGGGATGAACTTCTTGCCGTTGTGCACAGCGAGCGTGTGCCCGACGAATTCCGGCAGAATCGTGGAGCGCCGCGACCAGGTGCGGATGACTTTCTTCTCGTTTTTCTCGTTCAGGAGCAGCACCTTCTTCAGGAGATGCTCATCCGTGAACGGACCCTTCTTGAGCGAGCGACTCATCGTTTCCTACCCCTTCTCAGCTCTTGCCATTGCTAGCGCTTCTTCGCCTTCCGGCTCACGATCAGCTTCTCGGTGCGCTTGTTGTTGCGCGTCTTGAAGCCCCGTGTCGGCTGGCCCCACGGCGTCACCGGATGACGGCCGCCGGAGGTTTTACCCTCGCCGCCGCCGTGCGGGTGATCCACCGGGTTCATGGAGACGCCGCGATTGTGCGGGCGCCGGCCCAGCCACCGCTTGCGCCCGGCCTTGCCGAGTGACACGTTCTCGTGGTCGAGGTTGCCCACCTGACCCACGGTCGCCATGCATTCCACCCGGACACGCCGCGTTTCGCCCGAAGGCAGCTTCAGCAGCGCGTAGTCCTCCTCGCGCGACACCAGCTGAGCCGCAGCCCCAGCCGAACGAACCATCTGGCCGCCCTTGCCGGGTTTCAGCTCGATGTTGTGGATCGTGGTGCCGGGAGGGATGTTCTTGAGCGGCAACGCGTTGCCCACAAGAATGTCAGCGTCCGGGCCCGACATCACGGTCCGGCCCACTTCCAGGCCGACCGGCGCCAGAATGTAGCGCTTCTCGCCGTCGGCGTAGTGCAAGAGGGCAATTCTCGCCGTCCGGTTGGGATCGTATTCAATCGCTGCAACTCGCGCAGGAACACCAAACTTATCGCGCTTGAAATCAATCAGCCGGTAGGCCCTCTTCGTCCCGCCTCCTCGAAATCGGACAGAAATTCTGCCAACGTTGTTGCGGCCGCCGGAACGGGTCTTACCCGTGACCAGCGACTTCTCCGGCCTCTCCTTCGTGATGTCCTCGCGGGATACCACGGACTGGAACCGGCGCGTCGCCGTTGTCGGCCTGTATGTCTTAATCGGCATCTTCGGTCTCCGCTGCTCCCTGCTAAATCTCGGCGTACTCCGGCATCTTTTCGCCAGCCTTCAGGCGCACGTACGCTTTCTTCCAGTCCGATGCGTAACCGCTGAAGCGGCCCCGACGCCGCAGTTTTCCTTCAAACACCGCCGTGCGGACATCCTCCACTTTGACCTTGAAGAGACGCTCGACAGCATGCTTGATCTGCGTCTTGTTCGCATTCGGGTGGACCTCGAAGCAGAGGGTCCGCTCTTCATCTTTCTTGCTCACACCCTTCTCGGTCACGATCGGGCGCTTAATCACTTCAAACTCAGTCATCGCGCCAACGCCTCCGAAAGCTTCAATGCTGCCGCCTGGCTCAGGAACACTTTGGCGTGTCCGAGCAGATCGTAGGTGGTAACTTCGCGGCTCGCGACCATCTTCACGCCGGGAAGATTGCGCGACCCCAGCCGCAAGTTCCGATTGTCCTCGTTCTCCACCAGCAGGACCGTCTTTCCGGCCTGCAGTCGATCGAGCGTTGCGCGCATTGTCTTCGTCTTGTGGTCATTCAGGGTGAACGCCTGAACCACCTTCAACTCGCCATCCCGAAGCTTCGCGCTTAGAGCACTGCGCAGCGCGCCAAGGATCATCTTCCTTGGGAGCCGGTAACTGTAATCCCGGGGTTGCGGTCCGTGCACGGTGCCGCCATGCCGCCATAGCGGCGACCGGATGGAGCCCATACGGGCACGACCCGTACCCTTCTGGCGCCACAGCTTCTTACCGGATCCGGATACTTCATGCCGCGTCTTCGTTTTCGCCGTGCCGGCGCGAGCGCACGCCAGATGATGACGCACCGCCTCCCAGAGCAGATTCTCGTTGACCTCGGCGCCGAATACGCTGTCTGCCAGCTCGATCTCGCCGACCTTCTGGTTATTCAAATCAATGACTTCTACCTTCGGCATGATCGTTACCTCTTTGCCCGCCGCACGATCACGTACCCGCCATTCGGTCCGGGAACGGCGCCCTTCACTACGAGAAGGTTATCTTCGGTATCTACCTGCACGACCTCCAGATTTCGCACCGTCACCCGCTG
>JADGHK010000511.1 GCA_019686145.1 Bryobacteraceae bacterium
TGCATGCTCGCCGGCGCCAATTTTTTCGTGACGCCCAACCTCAAGCTCTCCACCATCGAGATGGTCAAGCGCTATTCGAAGGTCATCATGCCCGGAGCGCTGACGCCGACGGAGGTGCTGACGGCCTGGGAGGCGGGGGCCGATATCGTCAAGGTATTCCCCTGCGGCAACATGGGCGGTGCAAAGTACATTAAGGCGCTGAAGGGACCGTTCCCGCAGATCGAGATGTGCCCGACAGGGGGCGTGAACCTGGAAACAGCGGGCGATTTTCTCAGGGCGGGCGCCTGCGCGGTCGCGGTTGGCGGCGAGCTCGTTGATCCCAAACTGATCAAGGAAAACCGCTACGATCTCATAGAGGAGCGCGCGCGGCAGTATCTGGATGTGATTGCAAAGGCGCGCAATGAAATGAAGGCGGCAGGGGCGTAGACCCCTCCCGCCTTGAAGTTCCTTACGAAGACGTCCGTGAGGATCAGCCCTGCTCGAGACGGTAGTTGGGCGCTTCCTTGGTGATGATGACGTCGTGGTACCCCGCACGGTAGTAATGTTCCTTTCCTGCGAATACAGACCGGAGATTGCGAGGTTCGTAAGCAGCCACGCGGCAAGCACCCGCTGTGTCGAGCAACGAATTCCGGCCAAGAAAGTTCGGCTGCTCAGAGTGGCACGCTCCATTCCGTTTGGCGGATGCGCTCGGCGGACACCGGTTTGGGTTCGACCGTTTGACGGCTGCCCTCTTCAACTTAAACGGTCACGGCGTCCCCTGCGACTCGTCACGCCGTATCGGCTTTGCCCCCCTATCAGCACATCTTTTCCCTTCGCGCCAAGAGATTTTGTCGATGCGTTTGTTAGTAAGTGAATCGTCACCTTAATAGCTGCGACTGGTGGGCTGCCCACCATGCCTTCCAGAAGCCCACATACTTCATTTCATCCTGGCGAAATGCGGGTTCTGTAGGTGTGTGCCGCAGCGTGTCCTCCGTTGTAAATGGACTGTTGCTTGTCGGCTGTGCAAACTCTATGCCAGTGACGTTTGTGCGGGTCAGCATCGGCAGCCCATTTGCAAACGAGGCAAGGCCGAGGACTCCTTCATATCGGAGGTCGACAGTATCTGCATCCAGCAGCTTCGCCAGGATGGGTAGCGTATTTTGGGTGTGCATCGCCCTTAGAGAGTAAGCTGCGCAACGTGTCACCTGTGCCGGCATCCCCGCCTTCGTTAGATCTCCAAGTGCAAGCACTGCCGTGTCTTCTGGATTTCGAAAATCGCAGAGAGAAGCGGCAGCAAGCGGTTGCTTTGCTATTTCATCCAACACATCCTCATCCGATTTGAGACGGACAATTGCCGAAGTATCGCCGGCCTTGATGAGGGCCTGGAGGCCTAGCAAGCGAACGGCCGGGTCCGCCGAAGCCGCGAGTTCCGCCCATGCGTTCAGCGCTACTGTTGACGTCACGCTATCAAAGGCGCCGCTCGCCACAAACACTGCGAGCTGCGACTTGGCGCCGGTGGACTGAAGGGCTGACGCAACCTCGCAAATCAGTTTTTCGAGCGGATCCATATCTGATCGAATCGAAAACACTCCACTTGGAGGGCTGGCTGCAACCGGTAGATGGGCCATCGAAAATGGCACATCTCCCACGGCGGGGGGAATGATCTGCCACTGTCCGTTCTTCCCCGACTTCAGGAACCACACGCCCACGGCCTCGGTGGGAGCTGGCGCTGGAACTGAACCGTTATTCGAAGTCCAGGCGGCTTTGAGTTGTTCACCCTCGGCAGGCGCCCCTTTCAGCACTCTCAGAGTATGAATGGTTGCGAAGAGTCCAGCGGGCGTTGGCGTGATCTGCGTTGCTCTTCCGACGACAATCGCGTCTGCCTCGTCGACCAGCGCGGGCAGTGGCCGGTAGCCTCCGGGACCGCCCCAAGCACCGGTCGCGAGGATACCAAGAGCTAGAAGAGTGAAGATTGTATTTCCGTTTCGTCGCACTGTAGAGGAGTCCAAGGTTATATCGTGCGCCTTCGGAGGGTTTTGATTTTCAACCCGCGCACCCAATTCGTCTCTTGCACTCTCCGGCATTGCGGCCGCACGCCGTTCCAAATCAATAGTGCCGGACCAAAGCGGAGTATAGTTCGGCGCGTATGCCGGTCGCTCTTGCTAACAGGTTCTGAATCCCGGACTGCAAGCCTGTCCGATCCAGCTCTGCATGCAACAGCGCGTTGATTGCGTCTCTGTCAGACTGAAAGGCTGGATTTCTGACCGCCTCGAGAAGCTCATTTCGGAGAGCCTGCACTGCGGGAACGCTGGGCGAATATTTGGGGCCAATCCCTGTAATCACAACAGCATTAGTTTCCATCGATAGATACTTGTTAACCTCTTGACGCAGCCAATCCGACATCTCGATCTCCGGGGATTCGAGGACCGCCTCGTCAGGGATATAGCCCGCTTCTCCGGGCAGCGGCTTGTGCCCGACGAAGAAGAACCGAACTAAGCCGGGACGTGCCTGAGACTGTACGACGAATCCATCTTGAGAAGCACCGGGCACGAGTCTTCGAGTGCTGTCACTATCCAGCGCGTCACGGCCGAAGAACACACGCTCCAAGGGGGGCTTGGAACGCTCGATATTGTAAACGCGCCAATACTCGGGTGCCCGGGCAGAGCTTACAGGTCCAAACGCATCAAGCCAAAAGATCTGAATCCACTGTTTCGCGTTTGGCGCGTTCCTGACCTTGTATTCGTAAGTAAAGCCGCCGGGGCCACTGAGAACGCTACTGTTGACGATCGGCCGAACGTGAACTCGCCTCGTGATCGCAATTGTGATTGCCTCGCCTCCCCGTCTTCTCGCCCCTTCCACGACCAAGTTGCCGGCATCGTCAAGCCGGACGCTGTCGTTCTGGGATCGAGTAGGTTCGGGCTGCTTCGTCCCCAACACTCGTGGAACAATTCGGAGCTCCGATTCTGATTGCTTGTGATTCTGTGCCATCAAAGAAGGGCCAGGAATCAGCGCGACAACTGCTACTAAACTGTATCGGACCGCAAGAAGCTTAATCGTCTGTGGCATTTCGTTACCCTCCTTTGCCTATCTGTTT
>JADGHK010000512.1 GCA_019686145.1 Bryobacteraceae bacterium
CCTGCGCTACGAAATTAACTTCCCGCGCGTCGAGCGGTATGACCGCTTCAGTGTGCTTGATTTGAGTGCGCCGTCGCCAATCGCGAATCAGGTTCCGGGTTACTCCAACCTCCGTGGCCTGATGCAGTTCGGAGCCTCTGGAAGCCGTCACTATACGGATACGGATCTGAACAACTTTGCTCCGCGTGTTGGCCTGGCGTATCAGCTGCGGCCGACAACGACGCTCCGGGCCGGCTACGGCATCTTCTATGGACTGGCGCCAACGGATGCTTCCGGGCCAAGTGGAGGTTTCGTGGACGGTTTCCAGGCTGTGACGTCGGTCGTCGCTTCATTGGACGGCATCACGCCGATCGTCACGCATGCGAATCCGTTCCCGAATGGCATCAATCAGCCGAAGAGCGCCAGCGAGCTCGATGCGTTCTCGCTCCTGGGGCAGGAGGTGCGGTCAGCCGACATCGGGCAAGCCACCCCTTACTTTCAGAATTGGAACTTTTCGATTCAGCAGAGCCTCGGCGATAGCCTCCTGGTCGAGGTTGCCTACGCGGGCAACAAGGGGACCAGAACGGCGTTTGGCAGCATCAACTTGAATGCCCTGACAGCAGACCAAATGGCGTTGGGCGCCCAGAACAATGAGCTTGTGGACAACCCCTTCTTCGGAGTCATTACGGATCCGACAAGCGCTCTTTCGCGACCGCAAATCACGCGCGGTCAGCTTCTCCGTCCGTTCCCGCAGTACACGAATGTCTTTGCGATCTTCCCTTCGATCGGCAGCTCCATCTACCATTCCTTCCAGATGCGGGTTGAGAAAAGGTTCTCCAAGGGCTTTACGGTCCTTGGCGCTTTCACAGCTGCGAAGAATATTAACGACACTGCGCAAGACGCGGCCGGTCCTGGCACCGGCGTTCAGGATCCGACCAACCTCCGTGCGGAGCGCTCCCTTGACGCTCAGGATGTCTCCCGCCGTCTGGTGATCAGCGGTGTCTGGGAACTTCCTATCGGCAGGGGCAAACGATTTGGCGCAGGTATGCCAAAGGCGCTGGATCTGGTTATCGGCGGCTGGCAGTTCAATGGCATCGCCACCTTCCAAACCGGCCTTCCTTTGGTTATGACCAGTCTTGGAGCCCCGCGGCCCGACCGAATCAAGAAGGCGGAGCAGGTGGACGGCCCTGCGCAGAACCGGCTGAACCGCTGGTTCGATACGTCGGCGTATGCTGTGCCCGCGGCGTTCCGATACGGCAACAGCTCCCGCACTGCGCCGGATCTGCGGATGCACGGCATCAACAACTTCGACCTGTCGCTATTTAAGAACTTCCAGATCGTAGAACGGGTTCGGGCTCAGCTCCGGTTTGAGTCTTTCAATGCCTTTAACCGCGTGCAGTTCGCTGCACCAGGAACGCAGGCGGGCACGGTGGGATTCGGTGTGGTCACGGCGCAGCAGAACACGCCGCGCCAGTTGCAGCTCGCTCTGAAGCTGCTGTTCTAAGAATTCGAGGTCAAGGGCAATGAAATCCGAAGCCGCTCCGGTGCTTGCGCCGGAGCGGAATTTGACAGAATGGAACCTCCTCCGGTTGAGGCAAGCGTGAAAGGAGTCGCAGTCGTGGAAAAAGGCATTCTGACCCGCCGCGCAATGCTGGGGGCGATGGCCGCGGCAAGCCAGGCGCGCGTAATGGGCGCCAACGATCGAATCCGGATCGGAATGATCGGCACAGGGAACATTGGCAGGCGCCATCTCGAAGGCCATCTGATCCCGATTCGTGACGAGAAGAACAACATCGAGATCGTCGGCTTCAGCGATATCTACAAGCATCGGAATGAGCAGATCCGGCAGTTACTGAAGCTTGAGAAGAAGGCCGTCCACCATGACTACCGGGACTTGCTTGCCCGGCGCGATGTCGACGTAGTCTGGATCTGCACGCCCGAGCACTGGCACTTTCGCATGGCGATGGACGCCCTCGAGGCTGGCAAGGATATCTATCTTGAGAAGCCGCTTACATACACGATCGAAGAGGCCAAGCAGCTTGCGGCTGCAGTACGAAGGACCGGGCGGATTCTTCAGGTTGGGAGCCAGCACGTTTCGGACCTGCGCTACCATCTCGCGCGCGAAGTGATCGAGAAGGGATGGATCGGGCAGGTGCTTTGGGCTCAGTCCAGCTACAGCACCAATTCGTTGTACGGCGTCTGGAACTATCGCATTGAGCCTGAAGCCACGGAGGATCAGATCGACTGGAAACGGTGGCTGGGCAACGCACCGTCGCGTCCCTTCAGCGCGGAGCGTTACTTCCGCTGGCGAAAATACTGGGATTACTCAGGAGGCGTTGGCGCCGACTTCTTCTATCACCGCTTGAGCCCGCTCCTTTTCGCTATGGGTCCCAAGTTTCCGAGAAGTGTAGCGGGCATGGGCAGCATCTATTTGTTCCGTGACCGCGAGGTGCCCGATACCTATTCCACTGTCATTGAGTACGACACCTACATGATCAATATCTCTGCCTCCATGGGAGCGGTACATGGCGAACAGGGAATGGCGCCCACAATCTACGGGCACGAGGCCACAATTCAGTTCGTGGCGGGCGGAATCAAGGTGACTCCCGAGTGGCAGTTTGCCAAAAAATTCGAAGCCGCGACTGGTAAGAAAACGCTGCTGCTCGAAACCAATCAGTGGAAGGACACTCCCATCCGGCGGGCGCACATCGAGAACTTCCTGGAGTGCGTCAAGACGCGCAAAGATCCTGTGTTTCCCGTCGAACTGGGGTATCAGGCGATGGTCGCCATCAAGCTGGGTATTGATTCGTACCGTAGCGGAAAGATCATGGCGTTCGATCCCCAGACTCAGCGTGTACTGCCTGCTATTCCGTGCCGTCCGGGATACGAGGGAACAGGCGAGAACTACCAGGAGCCGGTCCGCTCGTAGACGGGCGGGATCCGTACGGCTCGGAGAGGATGAGATATGGCGAAGGTTTTGCTGGTAATCGGTGATGCGGCTGAGGCGCTCGACACCTTCTATCCGCTTTGGCGGGTCATTGAAGAAGGATATGAGGCAGTCGTCGCTGCTCCGGAGAAGAAGGTGTACCAC
>JADGHK010000513.1 GCA_019686145.1 Bryobacteraceae bacterium
GCCTTCGAGGAGGCCAACCGCCGGGTGAGAGAGGCTGCCATGCAGGACGCCCGGCTCGAGGGAATGGGCACGACGCTGGTGGGAGCGCTCGTTGTCGATGATGAGATCCTGATTGCCAGCGTCGGCGACAGCCGCGTCTACCTCTACGAGAACGGCAAGCTCCTTCCCATAACGGAAGATCAGACCTGGGTGAATGAAGTCGGACGAAGGCTCGGCCTGGATGAGGCAAGCCTGAAGTCGCATCCGATGCGCCATGTCCTCACCATGGCGATCGGCGTCAGTTCCTCCCTCAGAATCCACTGTTACTCCTATAAGCCCATTGGCCAGGCTCAACTCCTTCTTTGCAGCGACGGCCTTCATGGCGTCGTCAAGCCGGAAAATATCGCTGAAGTCTTATCTGGTCCGCAAACTTTGGAGGCGAAATGCCACTACCTAATCGAGGCTGCGCGGAGAGCCGGCGGACCTGACAATATCACTGCCGTCCTTCTCCAAAGCAAGAACGCCTGAACTCTGGTCCGGCTGTTGCCCGGAGGCTCGTATTTTCGTGTGCCTCCGGAACCATGGCTGGAGCGTGTCTGGAGACGACATGAAACAGCGTGCGCGACGGTTTCTGGCGATCCCGTTGGCTGTCTGGCTTGCCATTCAGCCCGTGTGGGGCAATCCCGCGGGTGAACCGGCCATCCTTCAAATCCGCGTGATTGAGGGAGAGGGCGCCGTCCATATCGCAGGATCCTCGTCATCGCGCGTCCTATTGGTCCAGATCACCGACGAGACGGGACGGCCGGTTTCCGGCGCCGCTGTCAGCTTCCGTCTGCCCGAAGATGGACCGACCGGCTCCCTCTCCTCCGGACTGAAGACCGAGATTACGATTTCCGGAGCCGACGGCCGGGCGGCGCTGCAGGGGGTTCGATGGAATCAAGCGGTCGGGCAGACGCAGATTCGGGTCACGGCTGCGAAAGGGCAAGCGCGCGCGGGAATCCTCGTCTCTCAATACGTGTCCGAGCCGTCGGCCAAAGAGGCTCTATCGGCGAGGAACCGTTCGGATGCGGCTGTCGAAATACGGACCTTGCCGGAGAAGGGCTCAAGCCGGCTGAAATGGATCGCGCTTACGCTGCTGATTGCAGGCGCGGGAGGCGGCGCGGCCGCGCTCCTGAGCCGGAGCAGCGGTGGAACTGGTGGGCCGGGAGCTGTTCCTCCGCCTGCTTCGAGCGCTCCTCCCGTCGTTGGCGCGCCTTCGATCATCGTGGGGAAGCCATGAGTTGTCGATCGGTTCTGCTTGGCCTCTGCCTTTCATTCCGGCTCCTCGCGCAAGGAGGACTCTTTGAGCCTCGTATTGCCGTAATCGCGAAAGGCGAACAAGGGCTTTGGCAGGTGCGGGGTATCTGGGGAGGATTCGCCTTGACGCCTGTGAAGGCGGATCCTGTCGTCTCAGCCGCGTTTACAGGGCAAGCGGGCGCGGTCAAGCTCCAGGATCAGCTCATTCTTCTCAACGAATCGCTCGAGGAGATCTCGGTCCTTCCGGCGCCGCCCGGACGGGCCCTCTTTGGTTTCGCACCTGACGGAGCGCTCAAGGCGGTCTGGTATCCCGAGGCCAAACGCATTGACCTTATCGCTGAAGGTCTGGCGGTCGACACCTCGCTTTGGGCTGGAGATCCGATCTCAATTGCAGCAATGCAGGGCCGGTGTCTGAAGGCGGCCCTGATGCGTGATGACGGTCTGTGGCTGCTGGACGCGGATTCTCATACCGGAGCGATTCAATCTGCCATGCTGCTTCCCGATGTGAGGCCGCCGGTTCTGGTTCGGCCGGACGGTTCGGTCGTCTTCTCCCGCGACGGCGCTCTCATTGTCCGCGATGCTGCGGGCGTCGAACGCGCAGCGCCTGCGCCACTGGCGGATGCAATCGGAGAGGCGGGCAAGGACGCTCTTGTTGTCCGGAGCGGCTCGAGCTTCTATCTGGTGCGCCTGGGGGAGGAGAGCCTCCAGGTCTTTCCGCTTCCGAATCCCCGGGGGCAGCAATGAGATACCTGCCGCTGATTCTGGTATTGTTCTCTGGCCTTGCAGCCGGACAAATCCGCCTTTCGCTTGTAGAAAACGGCGTGGAGCAGCCCGTAGGAACCTTTTTGGACTTTGGGGCGGTCTACATCGGCGCAGCGGTCGAGAAGGATTTTCGCGTGCAGAATACGGGAGCTGCCCGGGTGACCATCGACAAGCTGTTCCTGGCGGGAGCCTCGTTTGAGCTGATCCGTCATCCTACGATCCCCTATGTGCTCGCTCCCGGCGATGCCGTCGACTTCAGTGTCCGGTTTCGTCCTCGGACTTACGGCGCCAGCTTCAGCTCAAACCTCACCGTCAACACGATCAATGTGATTCTCGCTGGCCGCACAATTGCGGGCCCGACGATTCTCGGACCGGACTCCGTCGTTCTGGATCCGGCGGCCGGGCTCGAGTTTGGGCAGGTTGCACGCGGCAGCGTTGTGACGAGGCGGATCACGCTGCGCAATGACACGCCCGCCGCTTTGCGCGTGGGTCTCATACGCATTTTGGGTGAGTCGTTCCACGGCCCGGCGGATCTCGCCTTGCCGATCGACCTTCCGCCGTCTGCTTCCTTCGGCTTCGATGTCTCCTTTCAACCGGTCGGCGACGGGACCCATGAAGGGTGGCTGCAAGTCGACGACCGCGCCTTCCGGCTCACTGGTCTCGCAACGGGTCCGCCGTTCCCGAAACCGGTAATCATCCTCGATCCGCCCGTACCCGGAAATGCGACGGTGGGCAGCGTTTCCATCCGTCTCGGCGTCACCTCTCCTTCAAGCGGGACAGGGCAACTGGAGCTGCGGCTGATCCCTGTTTCTCCTGGCGCTGTTGACGACGCTGTCCAATTTCTTGCCAATGGCGGCCGCGTTTTGGACTTTCATGTCAGGGAAGGTGAGAACACCGCCTTCTTCGATACAGGCGCGGTGGCGCAGTTTCAGACCGGCACAACTGCCGGGGAAATTGAGCTCGTCGCCAGGCTCGGATCCTGGACGGAGACGCTGAGGCTGCCTCTGAATCCGGCGCCGGTCTCCTTCGAT
>JADGHK010000514.1 GCA_019686145.1 Bryobacteraceae bacterium
GCCCGGACTCACCTCAGTTGGGATGAGCTGCGGCACCCTGTTCCCCTCGTTTTCGCTGAATCCGCTCAGTAGCGATTGTAGCACCGGGCCTGACTGCAAAAACCCTGACTCCAAAAACAAAAACCGCCGGTTCATAAAAGGACCGGCGGTAAAAAAGGAGAAACAGGGGCGAACGATTAGCGGTTGCGTGTCAGCTGGTCGTAGATCAGGCCTGCGGCCCCACCGGAGATTGCGCCGATCGCGGCGCCTTTTCCGCCGCCACCCAGAGCGCCGATTGCCGCTCCGACTCCTGCGCTGCCTCCGATAATTGCGGCCGATTTCTGAATGGACCGTTTCTTGCGGACGGGCTTTGCTGCCGTCTCCTGCCGGGTTACCCGATAGGTTGGGCGATCCGCCGTGGCTGTCTGGCGTTCCGGTTCAGGGGCAGCCGCCGGGGCAGGAGCAGGCTGAGGCGCGGTCGCGGGCGCCGCCACCGGTTCGGCCGGCGCTGGCGCGGTTTGGTCGAATGTCGCGGGTGTCTGGGTCGCGATGCCCGCCTGTCCGGACGTGAGCGGCTGCATGGCGTTCACATTGCCAGGTTTTCTTAGCCATCCAGCGAGGGCAAAAGCGGTCAGCAGGACGAAGCCGAGAATCAGTCCAACGTTCTTCTTGTTCTCCATTGGTAGCCCTTCCGATATACACCTCGTTCGATGTGGTATTCGGAGACTCGGTTCCAATAGAGTTCAGGCGCGCCGGGTCCCGGCTTACGATTTCACACTTGAGAACTTGCTCTCGCCTCGGAGCTCCTACTGGCCGATCTCTTTCAGCAGGCGATCGGCTTTGTAGACCGTCCGCAGCGCTTCCACGATACCCTGGCTTGCCACGTGGACGGACCGTGCCTGGGCGTCCGTATAGAGGAAGCGGTTCGGCAAACCTTCCAGGTTTCCGTCAAACAAAATCCCGACCACTTCCCCGTTGCGGTTCAACGTAGGACTCCCGGAGTTTCCGCCATGAGTATCGGCGGTGCTGACGAAGTTGAACGGCGTCGACAAATTCAGCCGGGATTTCGCCGAAATCCAGTTGGGCGGCAGCGTATAGGGTTCTCTATTCTCCGCACGCTTTGCGCGCTCGTAGAGCCCTCGGTAAACCGTTGCGTAGGGGACCGGTCTGCCGCGGTTGTCCCGGTAGCCTTTCACAGCGCCGTAGGCGAGGCGCAGCGTGAAGGTGGCGTCGGGATACTCGTTCGCGCCGTAGATCGCGAAGCGAGCCTGCGCTATTCGCGCCGCGCTGCTTTTCTCGACAGCCTCGACATTGTCCTCATACCGTTTCCGCAGTTCGCGCGCCGGCTTATCCAGGATGCGGGCCAGCTCCATCATGCCGTCCTTCGAACTCCGGGCGGCGTCCGCGCTCGAGGCAAGCTTACGCCGCGTTTCGACGTTGTCCAGGCTGGTGGTGTTGACGTAGTGTCTGGCCGCTTCTTCCGGTGTCCGCCCTTGCAGGATCGCCTTAACAATCTCATCCTGTGCGCCGAACTCCTTCCGCAGGAACTCGAAGTAATCGGCGAGGACGGCGACTTCCATCGCCTTGTGTACGGGCGCGGGGGAGAAGAGCTCCTGTTCGAGCGAAGGCAGGTTGGTATCGGTGTAGTCGCGAATCCGGCGCTCGTTCGGCTTGGTCTTCTCTTCGGCGTAACGAAGCACGTCGCGGGAGATTCGCAGCAGATCGGAGCCGCGGGCCGCTCCGCGCTCCAGAAGCCAGTAACGCTTGTAGAAGGTCGCGAGTTCCTTGTAGGCAGCGGCGACTTCGTCCCAAACCCGTCCGTACTCCGCATTCTTCTGCGGGTCTGCCGCGATTGCTGCGCGCAGCGCGTGCTCTTCGTCGCGCTTGCGGTCCATGAGCTTCGGATCCCGGAGGCCGCGGAGGAAGCCGGTGTAGGCTTTATAGCTGTTCTGCTGCGAGAACAGGTTGTCGCGTGCGATGCGGGCATTTTCCGGGCTCTGACGGCTGAAAGCCTCGAGAGTTCGAATCAGGGATTGCAGCCTGCCATGAATCAGCGGGTAGGCCACATCCCGGTAAAATTCCAGCTCAGCGACTGTCGCCAGGCGGCCTGTCGTGCCGGGGTTGCCGGGCACGAAGATGAGCTCTCCGTCCTTTACGCCCTCTTTGCTCCATTTGAGAAATGCGGCTGGCCTAACGGGTTTTCCATTTTCATAGGCACGGAAGAAGGCGAAATCCAGGCAGTAGCGCGGAAACGTGAAGTTATCCGGGTCGCCGCCGAAGGCCGCGATATCGGCTTCCGGTGCGAACACCAGCCGCACGTCGGTGTACTTCTTGTATCGGTAGAGGTGGTACTGGCCCCCGGAGAACAACGTCACGACGTCGCAGCGGCTGCCTGTTTCCGCGACGCAGGCAGACTCGATGCGGGACATGTTCGCCTTGCGGATCTGGTTTGCCTCCGCATTCGACATACCGGGCTTGATCCCTTCGTTCACCTTCGCCGTCACGTCCTGAATGCCCAGGAGGACGTTGACTTCGAGGTCGGGGCAGGCCTTCTCCTCGGCCAAGGTCCTGGCGTGGAAGCCATTTTTCATGTAGTCGTGCTCGGCGGTGCTGAGCTTCTGGATGCAGTCCGAGCCGACATGATGATTGGTGAACAGCAGGCCGTCCGGGGAGATGAAGGAACCCGATCCCCCGTTGTTGAACCGGACCGAGGCCATCCGCATGTGGTCGAGGAACTGCGGCGTGATCTCGAAGCCATAGTTCTTTCGTAAGGCTTCCTTGGGCGGCTGGTTGAACAGCCACATCCCCTCGTCTGCCGGCAGCAAGGTTGCGAGCCCGAGCAGGGCCGCCGCGGCGAACAGGCTCTTCGTCATAATCCCTATTGTCGCCTGTAACCGTCGGAAAAATGGAGGCCGGCCGGCGGGACTGCTCCCCGGGGCAGGCACGAAAAATCGCGCGCCCCGAAGCGCGGGAAAAGTGTCTCCGTTTGCGGCGGATACGGCGGAAAATGGAGCTATACTAAGATTTTAGGTGAATCTATGAAGACCTACGGCAAGTTCGCGATCCTCGTGGTCGCTATTGTAGGTAC
>JADGHK010000515.1 GCA_019686145.1 Bryobacteraceae bacterium
TGGGCGGCCAGGGAGCCGGAAAGCGCCAGGAGGATCACGGCGAATCGCATCATGGCATGCCTTCTCCTTTGCAGTCTGTTCCAGCCAGTGTAACCCCAAGCGGAACGGCGCGGAAGGAAGTGGTTAAAAGGCTTCCGTTACGGCGCCTGGCAACGACGGAGGCCCGCTCGGGAGAGCATCCAGCAGCCGGGCGCATCCGCCTTGCCGCTGATATCGCCGTTCCAATTGACCGCGGCTCCGACCCATTGGGGCGGAACATCGATTCGCAGTTCGGCGGCTGCCCGTGTGACGAGAAGGATCTCCCGGGAGTCGGGCAGGTACTGGCCCTGGATGCGGCTAGTAAAGGTCTCTTCGCGCCTGGCCAGTCTGTAGTGCGTTTCCACCCGCTTCCGATCCTTGCCGCGCTGAATCATGACGGCAACCGGTTTTTCCTCTCGAATCCCCTCGAGCCGGTTGAGGTAGTCTTTCGCGTCAGCGACCGGCTTTCCATCGAGCGCCGTGATCCGGTCGCCAATCTTCAACGGACCCTCGTAGTTCTCGGGCAGCCATTCCACGAGCACTCCCGGTCCTTCGGCAGTGATCTTGTACCCGAATGGCCCCAGCGCGAGATAGGCGCCCGGACCGGGCTTGACGCGGGAGGAGAGCAGCGCGTCGTTGCGCTGCTTGGGATCTGCGCGCGTCAGCTCCAGCCAGTAGCACCGGCTGAAAGCGGAATTGCCAGTCTCGCAGTCAACCAGCGCGGGATAGGGATCGCGGCGGAGACTGGATAACGTTCGAAGCGCTTCTTCCGGGCTTGCCACGACCTGAAAGCGGAACTTGGCCTCCGACAGCCTGGCCCGGTAGGAATCAAGCATCTCGTCGCGCTCCTTGGGCATGACCCATAGGACGGTGAGAGCTTGCGTATTCGCTCCAAAGAGCCGGTTGGATTCAATTGCTGGTCCAGGCGATCCGCCGACCCCCAGGGTTCCCGCCCAGAGGTGAGGCGCCCGCGAAGCCGCATAGAAGGCCATCGGTGTAAACTCGCCCAAGGCGATCAGAAAGACACGGTCGGGATCCGTGCTGCCGCTCCTCGATATGTTGGCAAGCATCGCCTCCAGAGCTTTTACGCCCCAGTCTCCGGAAACCGGTGTTTGCGGCTTCAGTACATTCCAGCCCAGCCCGGTCAATGCCTGCTGCCACGGACTGCTTTCGCTTTCAAGGAGCACGGCGACGGGAGCGGGAGGCTGGGCTTGCGCGGGGAAGTAGAGATACCTGGCTTCGCGATCAAAGACAGTGACGCTGCCCGGCTGGCCCTCCGCGGCCGGTAAAGCGGCAGCGAATAACAACGCGCTCGCCAGGATCCGGAGCAGGCTGAGTGCGGCTACTGGCGCTTTGCCGTAAAGGGCACGGACTGCTGGCCGGTCCATCCGGAGCGCGTTCCCTTCAACTCGTCCCCTTCGACTGTCCCTTCCCATTTCGTTGTGATGTCTCCCCGGCGTGTTCGATTGACGACCGTGAAAGAGAACTTGTTACCCTCGATCTTGCCGTCTTTAATGTCGATGGACTGCTCACGCCCCGCGATGCTCGTGGTGACGGAGCCCGTCAGCGCCGTTCCTTCGGCCTTCAGGTTCAGGACCTGGGATACGGTCCTGCCTTCGCCGCCGTCGCGTCCGGGCAGCCTGGTCTCGAGTGTCCACTTGCCGTCGATTTCGGCGGAAAACAGGGACACCGCAAGCACCAGGGCCGGCAAAGCCATGATGGGGAATCGCATGCTGTTGATTATCTCCTAACATGGAAGCACGGAGGGACTGCGCACGAGTGTTGCTTGAAGCTGCGGGGAGAGTCACGCATGGGTGAGACGGAGAGCTCGCAATACTGCGACGTCAGCCTCCCCGTTCCGCTCGACCGGCCGTTTACGTATCGTCTGCCGGAGACCTTGCGGCATAGGGCGAAGCGCGGCTGCCGGATGCTGGTTCCGTTCGGCTCGCGAAAGCTTACCGGGGTGATCTTGCGGGTACACTCGGAGTCCCCGGAGGTCCCGCCGAAAGACGCGCTCCGGCTGCTTGACGAAGAGCCGGTGCTCGATGAATCTCTTCTCTCGCTTGCCTGCTGGATCGCCGGCTACTACTGCGCGCCCCTGGGAGAAGTGCTCCGGGGGATGATGCCGCTCGCGGGCGAGATCCGGTGCACGAAGGTCTACAGCCTCACACCCTCCGGCCGGGACGCGGCGCGGCAGCTCCTGCTCGGCGATACGGGCGGGGACCCAACTCTGGAAGTGCTTCGGATGCTGGAAGCGCGCCCGCTGTCGGCTTCCTATCTCACGAAGAAAGTGCCCCGGGCTCCGCAAATTCTGAAATCCCTCGAAAAGAAGGGGATGGTGGAAGTCGAGGAAGACCGGACGGAGCGCGATCCTTTGCGGGCGCCAGCGGCCCGCCTGCGCGTGGAATTCATCCGGCGACCGGACGCCAGGCTGACGAAGGCGGAGCGGGAGCTGATAGCCTATCTCGAACTGCATCCGGGAGCGCACAATCTCCAGGATGTGGAAACACTTCTCCCTGGGGCGAGCGCCGCGGCGCGGTCGCTCGCCAGGCGGAATCTCGTCTCCCTTCGGCCCGAACCGCTGGTGCCTTCCGCCGGCCGTCCCCGTCCGCGGCATGTGCTGAACTCGTTTCAGCAGGCGGCATTCGACAGCATTAAGGCAGCCCTCGAGTCCCGGCAGTTTACTCCGTTCCTGCTGCGAGGCGTCACCGGATCGGGGAAGACAGAAGTTTACCTCCGGTCGATCGAAGAAGCTCTGCGCCTCGGCCGCGGAGCATTGCTGCTGGTGCCCGAGATTGCGCTCACGCCGGCGGTCGCTTCGCAGTTCTTTCAACGCTTCGGCGATCGGGTGGCGATGCTGCACTCCGCCTTCAGTGATGCGGAAAGAGCCGATCAGTGGAGACGCATCCAGGCCGGGGCGGCGACGGTCGTTGTGGGCACCCGGTCCAGCGTTTTCGCGCCCGTCCGCAATCTGGGGCTGATTCTCGTGGATGAGGAGCACGACGGCAGCTACAAGCAGGAGGAGGTGCCGCGTTACCACGGCCGC
>JADGHK010000516.1 GCA_019686145.1 Bryobacteraceae bacterium
CGCCAAAGGACTGTCTTACCCGACAGGCCGGCAATCCAAACGGCAAATCCCCACAGGTCCCAGAGCGGAAGCAGAGGTAGCCACGGAATCGCGCGCCGGTCTCCCAGAACCGCGATTGCCGTCACCGCCCCCGCGGCAATCCTCAGCATCACCAGCGCTGCCGCCATCCACCACATCCCCGCCGCGATGCAGAGCGACGCCCAAAATCCCGCATGTGTGAGCGGCAGGCCCAGGTAACCGCCGCCGCGGCAGACGCGGATCGTCCGGGCCCAACGCGCCTGATGACGCCAGACTCCGGTCCATGTGCAGCAGCCGAGGTGGGTCCGCACAGGAGTCCGTGAGATGACGGCCTGATAGCCCAATTCGGTAATGCGGCGGGCCAGTTGATAATCGTCGGCGAGATAGTCCGCGATGGCGGCGAAGCCGCCGATGGCTCGCAGTTGTTCCGCCCGGAAGCAAAGCGTGGAGCCGAGGCCGAACTCGCGGACGCCCGTCAGCCGCGCAACGAGCACGCTCGAAGCGAAGTCGGCCGAGATGCCGAGCGCCTCCCATCGCGCCGGGAGATTCCCCGCTTCCGCTGAGTACAGGCACGTAACAAGGCCGACCTCCTTCCTCTCCAGGTGGCTGACCACGTTCCTCAAATAGCCACGCGGCGCCTCGATGTCGGAATCGTTTACGAGCAGGACCGGATAACGGGCTTCCTTCTCGAGATCCATCAGCGTTCCCACCTTGGCATTCGGAGCCTTGGTAGGGCAGTGAACGAGCCGGATCCGCCGGTCCGGGAGCTCGCGGATCAATTTTTGTATTTCAGGCAGGGCGGGATCTTTCGGGTCGATTGCGCCGAACAGGATCTCGAACTCGGGGTAATCCTGTTCTGCATGGGAACGGATGGCCTGCCGGAAATTTGGATCCAGGCCCCGAATCGGCTTCAGGATGGACACGCCAGGCAGGGGACCGCGCGGAGAGGGATCCCGGCGCAGCGAGTGGCGGAACGCCGCCACGAGCGCGATCACTTGGTAGGCGCAGGCGGCCAACGCAGCCAGAAATAGCAGGATCACAGGGCAAGAAGCGCCACGCCGGCGGCTACCAGCAATGTACCAACCCACCGGCGCCGGCTGACATGCTCTTTGAGGACGAAGCGAGCGAGAATCGTCTCGACGACGAAGCTGGCGGCGGTGGCAGGAACGGCAAAGCTGAAGTCGGAGACCGAGAGCAGCTTCAGAAAGGCAAAGAACGAAACCGCCATGAAGAAGACTGCCAGGATGAGATAACCGCGGCGGGCAACGGCGGCAAACGCACGGCTGAGCCGGTTCGGGCTAAAGTCTTTGATCTCACCGTGCCGCTTCATTTCCCGCGACTGAAGAACGTCGGTAGCCGTCGTGGAAGCGACGATGACAGCGACCAGGATCCAGGCGGTCATTGGCGGCGCGGTGCGGTCGTGTTGGGCGCGGTGGGGCCAACCAGGGCGGTGCCGGCCACAATCAGCAGAGTGCCCGCCCAGCGCGTCATGCTGACGGACTCACCCAGGAAGTAAACGCCCATCAGGGTCGAAAGGACGTATCCGATGGAGGTCACCGGGAGGACGTAGCTCAAATCGACCCAGCTCAGCAGGGCCATTCGGGCCAGAGTCCAGATGATGAGCAGCAGAATCCCTCCGATCATCCACGGGTTCAGCAACGCGTAGACTGGCCCGAACAGGGTCTTCATCGCCGGCTGCGCTTTCACGCCCAGCGTCAGCGCGAAGTTGCCCAATACGTTGCTGAGCACAACGAGGGCGATCGCAAGTCTGGTTTTCAACCGTAAGGCCTTTGCGGCTGGATCGCGTTTTGGCACTAATCTCCACCCGCGTAGGCCTGCTGCCTCTGCTCTTTCACGAACTTCTTCCGCTTGGATCGCAGTGCGAGATATTCGCGCGCCTCTTTGTAGAGCCGGCTGCGCTCTTCTCTATTGAAGATAGCCTTGCGAATAATGCGCCACGCTGCGCGAGGCCGGAAGTAGTACTCGCCGTAAAAGCGTTCCACCCAGTCGACCAGTTCGGCGCGATCGAGGCCCGGATAGACGATATTGGGGAGCTGGTGTCCCTTCTCGTCGGTCATCGAGTCGAGCGTAATCAGGCCGTTCTTCTTGACATAGTCATAGAATTCGGTGCCCGGGTAGGGATGGGCAATTGAGACCTGGATGGTCTCGGTGTCGAGCGATTTAGCGAACTCGATCGTTCGGCGGATCGTTTCACGGGTCTCGCCGGGAAGGCCGATGATGAAGTCCGCGTGGATCGTAAGTCCAAGCTTATGGGCGTTGCGCGTGAAACGCTTCGCCATTTCGATATTGGCGCCCTTCTTGATGTTCTTCAGGATTTGAGGGTCGCCGGACTCGTAGCCCACAATCATCAGCCGGCAGCCTGCTTCGCGCATCGCCTTCAGCGTGTCATAGTCGGTCGTGACGCGCGATGTGCAGGACCATGTGATGCCGAGCGGGGCCAGCTTGCGGCAAAGCTCGATGGTGCGCTCCTTCTTGTAGTTGAAGGTGTCGTCGTCGAAGAAGATCTCCTTCAACCCCGGAAAATTCTCTTTCGCCCAGCGAACCTCGTTGACGACGTCGTCAACCGAGCGCAACCTCCAGCGGTGACCGGAATGCGTCTGCGGCCACAAGCAGAAGGTGCACATCGCAGGGCATCCGCGAGAAGTGTAGAGCGCGATGTAGGGATTCAGAAGGAACGGGACGTTGTAGCGGCGGAAATCCAGGTCGCGCTTGTAAACTTTCGTCACCCACGGCAATTCATCGAGGTTTTCGATGTAGCCGCCCTCCGGATTGTGAACAATGTGGCCGTTCTTTCGATAACTTACTCCCGGAATCTGATCGAGCGGTTTCCCGTTGGCGTAATCGACGATCTGGTAGTCGAACTCCCGGCGGACGACAAAATCGATAGCTGAGGAACGAAGTACCTTGTCCGGTTCAACTGTGGCAGGCGGGCCGACGAATGCGACCTTGAGCCGCGGATTCACGTCCTTCATCATCTCTGCCATTCGGACGTCGACGTCGAAGCCGGGGGTCGAGGTGAAA
>JADGHK010000517.1 GCA_019686145.1 Bryobacteraceae bacterium
GTTACGCCGGATTCCTCGCCGTTCCTGTTGCCCTTTCGGCCATCCCGTCCGTCTATACGAATGCCAGGTGGTCGTCGAGTTTCTCGTTTTCGTCGTTTTCTGTTACATCTTCTACGGCGTGTGGCTGGCCCGGCATCTCCTCAACAGGTGGCGGACTCGGCGCCGGGAGGCGACTCTTGTCCGGCTGGTAGCGTCGTTCGCCGGTAAGCCCGTGAGCGAGGCGCAACGTGCGTTGGGGCCGCCTGTCGAGATCCTGGACGGACCTTCCGGACGGAGGCTTTACGTGTGGCGTCCGCCTGCCTCCCGTGCGATCCCGCCAGCTCCCGGGGTCGTGGTCGTCACTACCACCGTGGAAGCCGACGGTACGGTGGCGGAGACGTCCTGGAGAACGATTTGATCAGATGCCGCCCCAGCGCGGGCAGGCTGCGGTCGCCACAGCCGGCGAGGATCATTTTCTTACCTGAAAGACGGCCAGCTCCGCAAACAGGTTGGGCGAGATACGAACGCGGCGCGACCCGGAAAGGAAGTAGCGGCCCTCCACCTTCCACCCCTGATTCGCCACCAGGGCTTCGAAGTCGTCTACTGTGAGGAAGTGGACATTCGGCGAATCGTACCATTCGTACGGAAACAGCTTCGTCTTGGGCGCCCGTCCAGTCCAGAGGTGTGAGAGGCGCACTCGCCAGTGTCCAAAGTTCGGAAAGGCGACGATGGCGTGTGTGCCGATCCGCAGCATCTCCTGGAGCACGGCTAACGGCTTGCGCGTCTCCTGCAACGTCTGGCTGAGGATCACGAAGTCGAAGGCTCCGTCGGGATAGTCGCCCAGGCAACGCTCGATGTCGCCCTGGTAAACCGTGACGCCGCGCGCGATGGCCCGCTGCACCTTGGCGCCCGATAACTCAACACCCCGGCCTTCCACCTTCTTGTGCTCGGAAAGCCATTGCAGCAGTTCGCCGTCGCCGCAACCCAAGTCAAGCACCCGGCTCTTCGGCGGGATGATTTCCGTGATGATGGCGAAGTCGCTGCGTTCCAGAAGCTCGGGACTGAAGTCGCTCAAACGTTCTCCCTGGCAACTCTGGCCAAAAACCCGCGGATGACCTCGGCTTGCTCGGCGACATCCACAAGAAAGGCATCGTGGCCATAGTTGGATGCGAGTTCACAATAGGCGACGTCGCGGTTGCGGCTCCGCAACGCGTTGACGATTTCAAGAGACTGATAGCTCGGATAGAGCCAGTCCGACGTGAAGCTGATGACCAGGAATCGAGCCTTCGTCTTCTCCAGCGCGGCCGCCAGCGACCCGTGCCCGTTCACCAGGTCGAAGTAATCCATTGCCTTCGTAATGTACAAGTACGAATTGGCATCGAAGCGGTCGACGAACTGGCTTCCCCGATATCGCAGGTAGCTCTCGACCTCGAAGTCGACTTCAAAATCAAAGCCGTACTGCTCCCGGTGCCGCAGGCGGCGCCCGAACTTTTCACGCATTGAGTCGTCGCTCATATACGTGATGTGGCCCACCATGCGAGCGACCGCGAGCCCCCGTCCCGGTGGCTTGCGGCCGTAGTAGTTGCCGCCGTTCCAGTCCGGATCGGCCATGATGGCCTGGCGGCCCACTTCGTTGAATGCGATCTGTTGGGCGCTGTGCCGCGCCGTCGTTGCAATTGGAATTGCGGACGCTACGGCATCGGGATATGAGACCGCCCACTGCAGCGCCTGCATTCCCCCCATCGATCCCCCGCAGACGCACAGCAGCCGCTCAATGCCAAGGGAATCGATCAGCATTTTTTGCAGCCGGACGATATCGCCGATCGTGATGACCGGGAATGTCATGGCGTACGGACATCCGGTCGCGGGATTGATGGACGACGGCCCCGTTGTGCCGCGGCATCCGCCGAGCACGTTCGAACAGATAACGAAGTACCGGTCGGTATCGAACGCCTTACCAGGACCGATCATGTTGTCCCACCAGCCCGGCTTGCCATCGTGTCCGATTCCCGCCGCATGCGCGTCGCCGGAGAAGGCATGCAGGATCAGGACGGCGTTCGTTTTGTTCCGATTCAGTTCACCGTAAGTCTCGTAGGCCACGTCAACCGGGGACAGCGTGGCTCCGGAATCGAGCGACAGGGATTCAAATCGGGCCTGTTTGGGTTCGACTACCATGCGAGACGTATTCAACCTGATGATATCAAAGGGGAGGCGAAGCCCCGAAAATCCGGCGCGGAAGCCGCCTACCTGTTCAGCATCCGGACGCCTGTCACAACGGCCGCCCCTCCAATCAATGTCGAGGCGCTAATCGGTTCTCGCAGCACGAATGTGGCGGACAGAACACCAAAGACCGGGACCAGATTGATGAACACGGATGCGCGCGAGGCTCCAAGCTGGCCGACCCCTTTCAGATACAAGAGGAATGCGGTCGTGGTTCCGAAAATGCCGAGGAAGGCCGCCGCCATCCATGCCTTGGCGGACCACGATACGCCCGCAACTGGCCGCAGCGCGCCGAACATCAGCAGAAGCAGGCTCCCGAACCAGGTCGAATAGGCGGTGCTAGCCATCGGAGCAAGCCGGCCTGCGACGGTCCGCCCGAGGAGCGTATACGCCACCCAGGAGAAAAGGCATCCCAGGATCCAAAGATCGCCCGAATTCAGCCCTGCCCCGAATAGCGCGGCGGGGTTTCCTTGAGAGAGGACGATCGCTGCGCCGATCAGGCTGATGAAGAGACCTGAAATCCTCAACACTGTCGCCCGCTCCTTCCACACGATGGCCGAGAAAAGAAAGACGATCGATGGCTGGAGCGACGCCACCAGAGACGCACGGCCTGCCGGGACCGTCTTCAGCCCGTTGAAGAAGCATAGGTTATAGAGGAAGACACCGCAGAAGCCCATCAGGGCGAGCCTGACAGCAAGCTTTCCTGTGAGGCGCGGCCAGGGCCGGTTCAAAAGCATGAGGGCAAGAAGGCCCAGCGAGCCGAAGCTAAAACGAACCAGGGCGCCGTGGATGGCCGGGATTCCCTCTGTTGAAATCACTCGTCCGCAGAGCCAGGAAAAGCCCCAAATCGCGGCAGTCGC
>JADGHK010000518.1 GCA_019686145.1 Bryobacteraceae bacterium
GATGCGGTTCTGTTTAAGGGCTCGCGCGGTACGCATGTGGAGCGGGCTCTGGAAAGGTTCTTGAGCTAGCACCATGCTGTACTGGCTGCTCTACGAAGTGCTTTATCCCTATTTCAGTCCGCTGCGTGTGTTCAGCTACGTCACGTTCCGGACTGCGTTTGCCAGCCTGACGGCGCTGTTTCTTTGCATCGCGCTGGGGCCATGGCTAATTGAGAAGCTGCACCAGTTCCAGATCGGACAGTACATCCGGGAGGACGGACCGAAATCGCATCAGAAAAAGGCCGGTACGCCGACCATGGGGGGCGTCCTGATTGTGATCTCGATCATCGTCCCGACGCTGCTATGGGCGAATCTTACGAATCCGTACGTTTGGGTTGCGATGTTCGGGCTGGTGAGCTATGGCGCCATCGGCTTCTACGATGACTACTGTAAGATCCGCAAGATGCGGAATCTCGGCCTGAAGGGGCGGCACAAACTGGCTCTCCAGATCGTGGCCGCGATGATGATCGCAGGCATTCTGCTGGGACTCCATTCCGCGGGCGCCTACTCCACGAACATCAACGTCCCGTTCTTCAAGCAGTTCAAGCCGGACCTGCTGCTTCAGCCGATGCTGGCGAATCCCTGGACCTATCCTCTCGCCTTTTTCTTCTTCTATTTGTTTACGGCCTTTGTGCTGGTCGGTTCAGCGAATGCGGTGAACCTCACCGATGGCCTCGACGGTCTGGCGATCGGCCTTACGATCATTGCAGCGGGAGCGATGACCGTTCTCGCATACACGAGCGGGCACCGGGAATTCGCCGAGTATCTGGACCTGGCGCGACTGCCGGGCGCTTCCGAGCTGACCATCTTCTGCGCAGCAATGACCGGCGCCTCCATCGGTTTTCTGTGGTACAACGCGCACCCCGCGGAGATTTTCATGGGCGATGTAGGGTCGCTGTCGCTGGGGGGAGGTCTTGCGACGGTGGCGATTCTGATCAAGCAGGAATTGCTGCTGCCCTTCATCGGCGGCGTGTTCGTGCTGGAGGCAGTTTCCGTCATCCTTCAGGTGGGCAGCTACAAACTGCGCGGCAAGCGGATTTTCAAGATGGCTCCCCTGCACCATCACTTTGAAGCGCTGGGCTGGCAGGAAGCCAAGATCATTACCCGTTTCTGGATCGCCGGACTCGTCATGGCGCTGTTCGCCCTGACAACGCTCAAGTTGAGGTAGCACGTGCGTATCAGTGGGGCAAAGGCGCTGGTTGTCGGAATGGCCCGTAGCGGCGTTGCCGCGATGGAGCTCCTTCTGCGCGAGAAGGCCGACGTGCGCGTCGCGGATGCCAGGCCGTTATCCGCGATCGACGGGCTTGAAGGGAAGCTCGCCTCCCTCAACGTGCCTTTTCTCCCGCAAACGCCTGAGGCTTTTCAGGGAGTCGACCTGATCGTTGTGTCGCCCGGTGTGCCCGCCGACCTTCCGGATCTCGAGGCGGCGAGAGCCCGGGGAGTTCCGGTGATCGGTGAAGTCGAACTGGCGAGCTTCTTTCTGCGCGGGCCAATTCTGGGCGTGACAGGTTCGAATGGAAAGACGACGACGACTGCATTGATCGGGCACATCCTGAAAAGTTGCGGGATCCCCTGCCAGGTGGGCGGGAACATCGGGACTCCTCCGACCGCTCTTGTCGACGCCTCCCGTGATGAGCAGTGGAACGTTCTCGAGCTCTCGAGCTTCCAGCTGGAGACGGTCTTCCGGTTTCGCGCACGCATCGGTGTCGCTCTGAATGTGACCCCGAACCACTTGAACCGCCACCACACGTTTGAAAACTACGCTGCGGCAAAGTCGCGATTGTTCCTGAATCAGACCGAGGAGGATTTCGCCGTCCTCAACGCCTGCGACGATGTCTGCCGCGGCTATTCCCGGACTGGCCGGGGCCGTCCTGTCTGGTTTGGCCTGCGCTCCCAAAGCGACGGCGCATGGTTTGACGGCGAGTATCTGGTTGCGGACGGAACGAAGGTGCTTGCTGCCCGGGACCTGTCGATTCGCGGCCTTCACAACGTGGAGAATACGCTGGCCGCGATTGCGGCTACCCGTCTCACCGGAGCTTCCCTGGAGGGAATCGCCGAAGCCGCGCGAACATTTCAGGGTGTCGAGCACAGGCTCGAGTTTGTCGCGAAGGTCCGCGGCGTCGATTTTTACAACGATTCGAAGGCCACCAGCGTGGACGCAACAAGGAAAGCTTTGAGCGTCTTTCAGAGCGGCTTGTGGGTGATCTTAGGCGGAGAGGATAAGGGCGCGCCCTACACTGTGCTTCGTGAGGAACTGCAGGCCAAGGCGCGGGCGGTTCTGCTGATCGGCGCCGCCACACCGAAGATCGCGCGCGATCTCAGCGGCTCCGTCACTCTCGTCGAGTGCGGGACGCTGGAGCGCGCAGTGGAGGAAGCGTTTCGGAACGCATCTCCCGGGGACACGATTTTGCTGGCGCCCGCGTGCGCGAGCTTTGATCAGTTTCGCAGTTTTGAGCATCGCGGGGAGGTCTTCAAAAGCCTGGTCCGCAAACTGGAGTTGCAAAACTAAATGGCGCAGCGGGTCAAGACGGATTGGCTGCTCTTCTTCACGGTTGTGGCGATGGTCTGCTTCGGACTCATCGTCGTTTATAGCGCGTCGTCCGTGGTGGCGGAGGTCCGGTACCAGGAATCGAGTTACTTCTTCCTGATCCGGCAGATCGGCGCGGCGATTGTTTCGCTGGCTGTGATGATGTTCGTTAAGAGCCGCGACTACCGCATGTTCCGCAGCCCTGCATGGGCGTTCGTCGGACTGGGTGTGGTGCTCATGATGCTGGTTGCGGTCTACTTTGCGGACCCTCGCGCGCACCGCTGGTTCCGAATCGGTCCGATGAAGCTGCAGCCGTCGGAGTTCGCCAAACCGGCTCTCATTATCTTCCTCGCATATTTCGTCGCTCTTCGAGCTCGGGTAATTAACAACCGTTACACGCTGATGCCGGCGGCACTCGCTGTCGTGCTCCTTGCCTGCATGGTAGTTGTGGCGGACTTGGGAACGGCAATCGTTCTGGTTGCGACGGCAGC
>JADGHK010000519.1 GCA_019686145.1 Bryobacteraceae bacterium
TAACTGAAGATTCGCTGTGAGGTTGAATAGAAACTCGGCGCTGCCCGACCGGACGCGAACCTGGAAGGGCCCCGAGAAGGCGCCGATCGTTACGCGCGTATCCACATTGCCGATCGAGTTGGACTTGCTGCTGGTGTTGCTCAGCGTACCCGCATTGGACGGAATGAGCTCCCACGTCGCCGTCGTATTCGGCAGCGGGTTTCCGACTGCGTCCTGAATCTGAGCGATCAGTGGAATAACCTGTCCCGGATTCCCGCTGGCATTGTTCCCCTGTTGCGGCACGATCTGCGCTGCCTGACCCGGCGCCAGATTCAGACGGATGGGGCCAAGCGAGCTTTGTCCACCAATGGTCACCCGGATCTGCCCTTCTCCCGGCTTTCCGTAGAGCTGAAGATCGCACGTAGCGATTCCCTGGACGTTCGTCAAAGGAGCGTTCGCACATCTGGCGGCCGGACCAACCGCTGGATCCTGCAAGTTTTCAATTTCGATGCCGACATTCGGTATCGGGACTTGCCCGAAGAGCGTCGTGGTCACAAAGACTTCAATCGCGCCGCTCAACTGCTGACCCACCTGCGCATTGATAACCGGCGGCGCTCCGGTGGGCTTCACCAAACGCGCATCGAAACCTGCAGGAACTCCGCCGGGTGGATTAGCCAGGGTAGTGACATAAAAGGTAGCGCTGCCCGACGATGTAGACGCAGTAATCTGCGATGTTTCAAACGGAACGCCTGGTGCAACGAAAGTTGAGCCGAACACCTTGAACTCCGCCAGCCCCTGAGCGTTCGTCAGGGTCGTATCGGACGTTGCGCGCGTGACTGTACCGCTCGTAATGGACCACTTTACCGGCACGCCGACGGCGGGCTGTCCTGCCGCATCCCTTACGATCACAACCAGAGGAAAGGGAGCTTCCGTCGAGATTTGTAGCACCTGACCGTTCCCGGAATAAACAGCAGGGGCATTGGGAGCGGGGCCACCGCCGCCAGGTCCCGGGTTTTGAGTGACATTAATCGTGAAATCCGCGGAGAGTTTTCCGCCCACGGAGGCATTGACGGTAAAGGAGCCAGAAGTTGACGGTACTTTGACTAGAGTGCCCGCATATCCGTCCGGATTTGTAGTGAGGTTACTGGGCTCGATGACGGCGCCGGAAGCAGTGGTCGAGAACACTACGTTGACGTTCCGGAGAGGCTGTCCGTTCGACGCGAGCACGCGGACCAGAAGAGGAAGCGAATTATCGCCGGGGGCAACGTTCTGCTGATCGTTGTACTTCAGCACAGAAGCAGGCTGCCCGGTAGCAGGATTGACAAAATGGCTGCCAAAAGCCAGAGGCGCTCCAAAATAATCAATCCGGCTCATAACCGAGTCCGAATTCAAATCCACGCGCACAATTTCATTGGGCAGCACGAGATACATATTTCGGGCGCGCGGAAGCTCGTCCGTCAGAATGATTCCCTGGACATTTTCGAAGGCGTCATTCTCGCCGAAGAGAGCGGGCGTGGCAAGGCCGCCGTCAGGGGGAATGGAATAGATTGTGCCGCTCTCATTCGAGATGGCATAAACCCGATCATCTCCTGCCACAACCACTTCCTTGAACGTACTACTATTGGTTGTCCAGGATGCGCCCATCTGAGAGCGTGTTTCCAAATTGAACACCAGCAGCGGCGTCCCACTCGAAGTAATCGCGTTCAGCGCGTACCCTCGTTTTCCATTCACCGAAAAAGAAAGTCTGCCCGGCTGACCGTTTGTGGAAATATTGCCGCGGATTTTCATCGCCGCGCCGTCGATTTCGTAAACGACGTCCGGCGCGCTGACATAGACGAGGTCATTGGGTGCGACGCTAACTCCGGTCGGCTGTTCCGAAAACTGTAAAGTTTTTCCAACCAGCGTCAGTGTGTTCAGGTCAATGGCCAAAAGGCTCTTTGTCGGGGCGCTGAGGACGTAAGCGCGACGGCCGTTTTTGGAGATCGCAACGTCAGTTGGGCTGCCGAGGTTCAACTGACCCGGAGGATTTATTTCTTTATCCGTGCTCGTATCAAAGAATCGCAGCTTGCCTGCTAATACCAGCAGCCGGCTGCCGTCGGGAGTCATCCAGGCGCCCGTGGCAGTTCCCAGATCGAGACTGGCAAGCTCACCAACGAACTCTTTATTCACCACGACAAGAGTTCTCGTCGACGAGCTGCTAACAACGTAGATCTTCTCCCCGTCCGGTCTGGGAATCACCTTGATGATATTCGGCGCCGCCACATAAGAGCGGTAAAACGTGAGAGGATCAGCCAGAAACTTGACGACTCCTCCCGAAGCGTCTCCTGTCGCAACGAAGAGCTGACGGGAGGGATTCGGACTCTGCCCGAAAGCGAAGCTAACTGCCATAGCCAATAACAAGGCGAATCCGGCAGATCGGGATAAGCACTTTCTCATTCGGTAGAACTCTCCTGATGAAACGGGCCCCGGAGTACTGAGACCCGGGTAGGACGCGGTGGGAAATTAATTATAACACTACAAGGAAGACAAAAAGAAAGGGAGGGGATTTCTCCCCTCCCTTGTTTTGGGATCCAGCCAGGCTACTAGTTACCCAGCTGCTCGCCGCTGCCAGAGCCAGCCGACGGGAACGGATCGGCCGGACGGCTGGCACGATCCGGAATCACCAGAGCCAGATAGCCCTGAGCGAACCGGGAGCTGCCGAGGTCGCTGATGAACGCGTAGCCATGAGCATACTGGAAGGTGCAGCGTGCGATCAGGTAGCCCGTGAAGTCACGGAGCGGAGCGATATCGCTGCCGGAACCATTCCAGAGCGAGAAGGCGAACGAGGTGCCCGGGGTAACGGTCGGTGTAACCGGAGCCTCCGTCGGAGCACCAGGTCCAAAGAAGTACAGCGTGCAAGCACCCGTCTGAGCCGAGGTCGAGAAGACCGGGCTGTCGAGCGAGGTGTTGGAGATCGCGATACCGGTGTCAAAGCCAGGCGCCGTGGTCACGAACGGGAACAGCAGGTTCGTCACGCAGGCGTTGATGGTGAACACCGTACGCGCAGTCGAGTTGTCGACGAAGCGCGGGATCGGC
>JADGHK010000520.1 GCA_019686145.1 Bryobacteraceae bacterium
CAGCGTCAGTTCCGGGTGGAGTCCGCCGACGATATGAAATTCGGTGACCGCCTCCGACCAGCCTCTGCCTGCCGTTTCCCATACCTGCTCGTGAGACATGGTATAGGCTTTCGGATCACGAGCCTTCTTGCCAAAAGCGCAGAGCCGGCAGGAGGCGACGCATACGTCGGTGGGGTTGATATGCCGGTTGACGTTGAAGAAGGTAACGTTTCCGTGCAGCCGTTCGCGCACGAGGTTCGCCATGTAGCCGACTGCGAGGATATCAGGGCTGCGATACAGCGTCAGGCCGTCCTCGAACGAAAGCCGCTTTCCGGCAACTACTTTGTCGAGAATTGGCTTTAAGCGCGCGTCTTCAAACACAACCTGCATAGATCAAGCCCCGGAGCGTGACAGAAAGATATCGGCAGCCCAAAACAGAAAGAATAGCACGCTCACATAGCCGTTTACGGTGAAGAAGGCGGCGTTCACGCGTGAGAGATCATCGGCTTTCACAAGCCGGTGCTCATAGAGAAGCAAAGCGGCGACGATCGCAACGCCGGCAATGCTGAAACCCGAAAGACGAAAGCTCGCCATCAAGGCGGCGAGACAGACGAGCATCGACACGTGGAAAAGACGGGCAACCCATAAGGCCCGGCTGATGCCCATCCGGCTCGGAATACTGAAGAGCCCTTCTCTCCGGTCAAACTCGTAGTCCTGACAGGAATAGATGATGTCGAAGCCCGCGGTCCAGAAAGTTACCGCGGCCGTCAGCCAGAGGATGCGCGCATCGAGGGAGCCCGTCATCGCAATCCATGCGGCCGCAGGAGCGATGCCCAGGGCGAAGCCTAGCACCACATGGGAAAAGGCAGTAAAGCGCTTCGTGAAGGAGTAGAAAAAAACAACGGCAAGAGCAACCGGCGAGAGGAGGAGACACAGCGGGTTCAACATCTTCGCCGCAAGCAGGAAGACGGCTGAAGAGACCGCCAGGAAGCCCCAGGCAAAACTTCGCGACAGCAGACCCGCGGGCAAGTGCCGGGAACGCGTTCGAGGATTCCGGCCGTCGATGGCGGAGTCAAGCAGCCGGTTAAAGGTCATCGCGGCGGAGCGGGCGCCAACCATTGCCACAATGATCCACCCGATGCGCCACCAGAGGCCCTCCGTTCCGAACCCCGTCTCGCGCCAGGCGAGAAGGGCTCCGGTCAGCGCGAATGGAAGCGCGAAGACCGAGTGCTCGAACTTGATCATGTCGAGCGTCAGACGAACGCGCTGCCAGAATGAACGGCCGGTTGATCTCTCCATTGGAAGCGGGATTGCGTGTACTATTTTATTTCATGCGGTCGATCGCGACTGTCCTCTGCCTCAGCTTATTGATGCTTGCGGTTTCCTGCCGCAACGAGCCGCACCCCGCGTCTCAATTGAAACGGAGGACCGTTACGCTTCCGAACGGGCAAAAGATCACAGCGGAAGTGAACGTTTTGCCGATCGATCTGGCACGGGGCATGATGTTCCGTGACTCGCTGCCTCCGGACCAGGGGATGCTGTTTATTCACGACAGCCCGGGCACCTACACCTACTGGATGTACCAGGTGCGGATCCCTCTCGACATCATCTGGATGGATTCGAACCGCACCGTCGTGGAGGTGGCGGCAAACGTGCCTCCGTGCAAGACGAAGGCGAGTGAGTGTCCGCACTACGGAGGCACCCGAACTGCCCAATACGTGCTGGAACTGGCGGCGGGCATGGCCGAGAAGTACGGAGTACGCATCGGGCAGTCAATTGTTTTCTAGTCGCGTGCGCACGAAAACATTTCTCGCCTACAATGGTTTCGGTATGAATGAATGGAGCGCCGGCCAGGCTCTGCCTGCCGGGGCTGGCAGAGCCGTTGTTGGCGTATGATGGTCTCTCGCCGCCTGTGCCGGGTCTCTTTGCTTTGGGGGCGTACAGGAGCGACGATGACAAGAGAAACCAGGAATCGCTCGCTTCGAGCTTGCGGCTGTGTTTTCTTCATTCATACAATGAAATGTCACGCCACTGTTGCTTCATTTGAAACGAGCGGGCGCGTTCCTGGTAATAAACCGACAGAGAGGTTAAAGGTCAGATGTCACTGACAGCCGCAGGTTTGGAAGGTGTGGTCGCGGCCGAGTCCGAGATCTGTTTCATCGACGGAGAGGCTGGTGTTCTTAGCTATTACGGCTACGACATCAACGTACTGGCGGAGAACGCCACCTTTGAGGAGGTCATCTATCTGCTCTGGCACGGCAGGCTGCCGGCCAAAGCGGAGCTGGAACAGCTCAAGAAGACGCTGGTCTCGTACCGGTCTCTGCCTTCCGGCGTAGTGGAGTTTTTGAAGTCGGTTCCGAACGCGACGCCGATGGACGTGTTGCGGACGGCTGTCTCCATGCTGGCCCTTTACGATCCCAACGTAAAGGACATGACGCCGGAAGCCAACTTGTTGAAGGCTCACCGGCTGATGGCGCAGACCGCGACCATTGTGACGACGTATGACCGTCTCCGGAAGGGACTTCCGGTCGTTGAAGGCGATCCCGAGCTCGGCTTCGCCGCGAACTTCCTCTATACCCTCAACGGACGCAAGCCTGACGAGGTGATGGAGCGGGCCTTTGACGTCGCACTGATCCTTCATGCGGACCATGAATTGAATGCTTCGACCTTTGCGGCCCGCGTGACTGCGGCAACGTTGTCCGATATCTATTCAGCCGTCACCTCCGCGATTGGCGCCCTCAAGGGTCCTCTGCACGGCGGCGCCAATGAAGACGTCATCCGGCTGCTGTTGCAGGTGAAGGACGCCAACGAGGCGGTACAACTTGTTCGGGACCGCCTGGATAAGAAGATCAAAATTCCGGGCTTTGGCCATCGCGTTTATCGGACGCTCGATCCAAGGGCGCGGCATCTGAAGGTCCTCTCCGAGGAACTGGGCCGCCGGACCGGCCATCTGCAGCTTTATGAAATTTCGAAAGAGATCGAGCAGACGGTGAAGACGCTGAAGGGCTTGAACGCGAACGTCGACTTCTACTCCGCTTCCACATACTATTCTCTTGGGATTCCAGTC
>JADGHK010000521.1 GCA_019686145.1 Bryobacteraceae bacterium
GGGATATCAGGCACGGCCGGATGAGGAAATCCGGTTCCTCGTCAACTCTGTCACGCCGGATTATTTCTCAACCGTCGGCATGCGTCTGCTTGCGGGGCGTACGTTCGATAACCGGGACCGGGCCAATACGCGGAAGGTGGCGGTGGTCAACAGCGCCCTCGCGACAAAGTATTTTCAGGACGGACAGGCGATCGGACGCCGTTTCGGAAACCCGGCGCCGGATATCGAGATCGTCGGAATCGTCGAGGATGCGCGAGTATTCAATGTCAAGGATCCCGCCGCGCCGGCCGCCTTCTTTCCTCTGGTTCAACGGCCGGTAGCCGTTCGCGACCTCCAGATCCGGACGTATGGAGATCCGCAGCAAATCGCTGCGGCCGTAAGAGAAGCGCTCAGACGAGCCGTGCCGGATCTCGCAATCGAAGGAATCGCCACCGTGGACGAGCGGATTCGCCTGAATCTCAGCCAGGAGCGCCTGCTCATGCTGCTCACGTCCGGCTTTGGAGCATTGGCGCTTGGACTGGCAGGCTTTGGATTGTTCGCGATCCAGTGGCATGCGGTTGCACGGCGCACGCCCGAGCTTGGCATCCGCATGGCCCTCGGCGCATCCCAATGGCAAGTGCGCGGGCAGATCCTCCACGAGGGTTTGTGGCTCGTCCTGTGCGGCTGCCTCCTCGGCCTGCCCTTTGTGGTCCTCGCCGGGAAGCTGATATCCTCCCTCCTTTTTGGTGTCACGCCTCACAACTGGCAGACGCTCTTAGGGGCAGTGATTCTCCTCCTTCTGGTCGGGGCAGGATGCAGCCTCCTGCCGGCCGCACGCGCATCCCGCGTGGATCCTGCGGTGGCGCTGCGGCAGGAGTAGCGAGCGGCTCGCGCCGCGGGGCTCAATACACGGAACTTTTCAGGAGCGGTCCTCGTACGACGACCTGAGGGCCAAATGAAGTCTATCTTTTTGTTAATGATTGCTGCCGTGCCGCTGATTGCAGCAGACGTCACCGGAAAGTGGAGCGGCACGCTCACCGTTTCGACGCCGGATGGCGAAAAACCGGGACCTGCATATCTCGTGCTGAAGCAGGAAGGCGCTGCCGTAACTGGAACGGCGGGTCCGAATGAAGAGGAACAATATGCGATTCAGAACGGCAAAGCGGAAGATGGCAAGCTCACCTTCGAGGTTGGACGGGATGACAGGGTCATGAAGTTTGTCCTGCGGTACGAGAGCGACGAGATCAAAGGCGATGTCTCCCGCGAGCACGAGGGCAAGCTGCAAACGGGGAAGCTCGCAGTCAGGCGCATCGAGTAGACGGGGCGATCGCGTCAGCCTAACGCGGCACGAAAGCGGTTATAGATTTCATCGGCGGGGACACGGGCCCAGGTTTCGTTCACGCGAACAAGATACCAGTCGTCGCCAGCGGGCGGTTGGACCGTGATGCCCGCTGCTTCGAGCCGGTTTAGATAGGTCGGTATGTTCACGCCATTCACGCGGAGCCGGAAGATGTTCGTTCCTTCGGGCACGCGCTCAACGGCAAAGCTTGCATCCGATGCGAGCCTGGCGATGACGGCTTCCGCGTTCTCGACCGCCGTGCGGAAGCGCCGTTCAAAACCATCGAGGTAATGGAGGGCGACGGCAGCCGACGGCCATACCTGCTGGAGTCCGCCTCCGAACATCCGGCGCATGTGGTAGACGCTGTCGAGGAGCGCTTTGGGCCCGGCAAGAATCGCCCCCGCGGAAGCGTTGAAGTACTTATAAAGCGAAACGTAGACCGTATCGAAAAGCGCCGTGTAGCGCGTGACAGGACGCCCGGTATAGACGCTTTCGAGGAAGAGCCGGGCGCCGTCCAGGTGGAGTCCGATGCCCCGCTCCCTGGCCCAGGTGCAGATCCGCTCCATCTCATCGAAGCGGAAGCGCTCGCCCGCACGTCGGCGGACCGGAGTTTCGATCTGAATCGCCCCGATCGGGGTTTCAACGCGTCCGCCACCGGCCCTTTGCACGGCCTCTTCCACTTCTCCGAGAGTAAACGTAGCTCGCCCGGGAGCGAGCGGAATCAGGTGGAGTCCGCTTAGAGTCTGGGCGCAGTCGCCGGAATCGTTGAAGAGATGGCTTTCGGCCTGCACGAGCACCCGCCGCCGGGACCCGGTAAGCAGGCGGACGGCGAGATGGTTGGCGAGAGTGCCCGTTGGCATCCAGACGGCCGTTTCCTTGCCAAGGAGCTCAGCCATCCGCGTTTCGAGTGTCCGGACCACGCCGCCGCGCGAAAAATCATCATGCTGAATTCTGTCGTCCTCGGTAAGCGCAGCGAGCAGCCGCGCGTAGTCGCGGGGCGTGTGCGGGATGCCGTCGGTGCTGGCATAGACATGGGAGTCCGGCCCGGATGCCGCGGCGAGCGGAACGGCCGCAAAGGGCGCAGCAAGAAAACTCCGGCGTCGCATTGTATGGGAATGATAGCGCGACGCCCGGGAGCTCGGGGACAGCCCCGAATCCAGGACCGTCCCCTTCTTCGCGCGAACGGCTGCGCAGGAGAACAAGAGGATGTGTGCCTCTAAACACTAAGGCGTAATTGGCCGCGAAACCCGATCCTCTTGGCAGCATCTTTTTACCCCGTCAGAAATTTCGGCCAGAAAGTATACTGTCTGAAGCGGTTACAACTTATGAAGGTCATGAGATTACGGGCACGAGTGTGGTTAAGCTGCCTGGCCGGGACTTCTGCGATCCTGCTGGCAGCCGGAGCCGAGAGCGGGAAATACTGCGGATGGCCGGCGTACGGCGGGGGCGAGGACGTGATGCGTTACTCCGCCCTTGACCAGATCAACCGGAAGAACGTGAAGGATCTTCAAGTCGCCTGGACGTTCGATTTTGAGGACGCGTTCCCGGGGTCTCAGATTCAGGCTACGCCGGTCATGGTGGATAACGTGCTCTACGTGATCTCACCCCGGTCGCGCGTGGCGGCTCTCGAAGCGGACACCGGGAAGCTGATATGGAAGTTTGATCCCGTCGAGGGCCCGTCCCGGCGCGGCGGCTCGCGCACCCGCGGCGTAACCTACTGGACCGAC
>JADGHK010000522.1 GCA_019686145.1 Bryobacteraceae bacterium
TCCGGTTTGCCGTCGGGAAACCAGCCTGCCATCACGGAGAGGAGCTTGACTTTCCGGGCGGCTAATTCTTTACCCGAAAGCGGGCTGACTTCATCGGGCGCGGAATCGAGAAGCCGCACGAGATTGGTGGAGAATCCGACCTGGACGATCACGACGGACTGATCGGCTTCTTTCGCAAGGATCCGGCGCAATAGACCCACCGCTTCGGGTGCCTTGCGCCCATCTGTGAGGTCGTGGGGATAGACGTGCGTTCCGTCCGGCTTTCTGCGGTCCGCCACCTGGCGGTTGAATTTGCCATCCCCGGGTTCCTTGCCGTTCCGGACGACGCCGATGGGAATATCAGGACGGCCATAGAAGGTATTGACTGCATCGATGTAAGCGGCAGCCCACGGATTATCTTTTGTTACAGTGACGGCCAGCAGGCGCACCTCGCCCCGTGATTGGAGCGAGTGAATAAGGGCAAGCGCAAGCGCATCATCAACGTCGTTGCCCATATCCGTATCAAAAATAAGCCGAACGGGTTCATGACACCTGGCCGCAGGCGGCAGGGAGAGTAGGGCGATGAGAAGGAGAGCGATTCGAGCCATAGTACCGGGTGAATCGTACCACAGGATACGGAATACGATAGAAGAATGCCGAACACACTACCCAGTCTTGAAGCCTTTTACCCATTGTTCATTAAAGGCGCCAAGGTCCTGTTCATTCTCGGGGTTGCGTGGCTCTGCGCAAGGATAGTGAGCCGGCTTGTCTTCAAGCTCAATTTGTACGCTCTGCGAGTGATGGATGAGAAAGACGGGGGAAGCCGGCTCGAACTGGAGAAACGTGCCCGAACGATCAGCGAAGTGGTGGGACGCGCGGCAATGCTCGCGATCTGGTTTTCAGCCGCAATCATGGCACTGCGCGAGGGGTTCGGGATTGAGGCAACGCCGCTGCTCGCCAGCGCTGGCGTGGTCGGCCTGGCCGTCGGTTTTGGTGCCCAAAACCTGGTCCGCGATGTGATTACAGGGCTTTTCATGCTCCTCGAGAATCAAATCCGGATCAATGACGTCGTTGTCATCAACGGAACCGGAGGACTGGTGGAGGAGATGAACCTCCGCACGACGGTTCTGCGCGCCTTGGACGGCACTGTACATATCTTTCCGAATGGCAACATCCAATCCCTGTCGAATATGACCCGTGAGTTCTCCTACTACGTTTTCGATGTGCGGGTTGCCTACAAGGAGGACACCGACCGGGTCATTGAAGTATTGAAGGAAATTGCCGAAGAGATGCGCAGGGATGAGCGGTATGGTCCCTCCATCCTCGAGCCGCTGGATGTACTCGGTGTGGATATGTTCACCGACAGCGGCGTGGTTGTGAAGGTTCGGATCAAGACTCTGCCGATTCACCAGTGGGCGGTCGGCCGTGAGATGAACCGGCGCATTAAGAAGCGGTTCGACGAACTGGGGATTACGATGTCAGTTCCCTATCGGACTTTGTACCTGGGGGACAAGGATCGCTGGCTGCATCTCGACGTGAGCGGCCCGCAGCGGGAGCAGCTTCGGCAGATTATCCGGGAGGTGATGGAGGAGATGGCGGCCGCGAAAACCGCATCCGGATCGAAGGGGAATTGAGTTTCGCGGGTTGACGCTGGGCTTAGCACCGTGAACCGGAAACCAATCCTAGCGTGCATACGCCTAGTACAATAGAGAGGATGGAAGCTGCACGTTTTCGTGCTAGCGTGAAATCGGGGCGTCTCTGATGGCTGACGAGGGTCACATCCGCATCCGGACGGAGGGGCTTACCAAGCGATATTGGTCCGGTAGTGTGGAGTTCGCCGTATTCTCAGATCTGAACCTCCAGGTCGCCGAGGGGGAGCGGCTAGCCCTCGTCGGGGAATCAGGTGCGGGCAAGTCTACCTTGTTGCACCTTCTCGGCGGCCTGGACAGGCCCTCGGCTGGTTCGATATACTTTGGAGAAAGGGATATCTCTACTCTCTCCGATGCGGCCCTAGCCGAGTTTCGCAACCGGGAAATCGGTTTCGTGTGGCAGATTCACTACCTTCTTCCAGAGTTCACCGCTCTGGAGAATGTGATGATGCCGCTGTTAATTCGCGGTCAGAACCAGGATGAAGCTGCTTCGGCTGCGCTGGACCGTTTGGACGAAGTCGGTTTGCGCAGGCGGGCGACACATCGAGCGGGTGAGCTGTCCGGTGGCGAACAGCAGCGTGTTGTATTAGCTCGAGCACTGGTGGGGCGGCCAAGTGTACTGCTTGCCGATGAGCCTACCGGAAATTTGGACCACCGGACAGGAGAGATGATCATTGATCTCCTTTCCGAGCTGCACCGGCAGCACAAGCTCACGTCGATCTACGTTACTCACAATCTCTCATTTGCTCAGCGTTGTGACCGTGTATTGAAGATGGAAGGAGGGGTACTGTCGGCGGAGACTGCAGGCAGGTGTTAGACAGGAGGTCGGCCCCGAGCGTCGGGGCTTAGAGGACAACGAGGTCCGGGAAGACCGGCGGTGCTGCCTGTTTCGAATCCTTTTCGAGACTGGCGGCTTCTAATAAGGTAGCACCTATGTTTGAACGTTATACTGAGAAGGCGCGCAGAGTCATCTTCTTTGCCCGCTACGAGGCCAGCCAGTTCGGCAGCCCGTACATCGAAACCGAGCACCTGCTTCTCGGCTTGCTTCGGGAAGACAAGGCGCTCGCGAATCGCTTTCTGCGTTCGCACACGGCGATCGAGTCGATCCGAAAGCAGATCGAAGCGCACACCACGATGCGCGAGAAGGTTTCGACCTCCGTTGACCTGCCCCTCAGCCACGAGTGCAAGCGCGTCCTGGCGTATGGCGCCGAGGAAGCGGAACGCCTGAACCACAAGCACATCGGCACAGAACATCTCCTTCTCGGTCTGCTTCGCGAAGAAAAATGCTTTGCTGCTGAAATCCTCCACGAACGCGGGTTGCGGCTGTCTCAGGTTCGGGAGGAGATTGCGCGCTCTTCTTCAGAGAAAATGTCGTCGAGCCGTCCAAAGGAAAGCTCGCTGCT
>JADGHK010000523.1 GCA_019686145.1 Bryobacteraceae bacterium
GGCACGCCCGGTCTGGCAGGCCGCATCTTCACTGCAATCTCCCGCGAGAGGGTGAATATCATTGCCATCGCGCAGGGTTCGAGCGAGCTGACCATTGCGATCGTGGTCCGCAGGGATGGCCTGGAGAAGGCAGTGAAAGCGGTTCACGCCGAGTGCCGGATTGGCGAGCGGGCGTCGGCGGCGAGAGCCTTGCAGGGAACAGTTGATGGAGCGTGACTTGGTATACTGGTTGGGAACGCGAGTACTATCGGCATACCGCATCCCGGTCCCATGCAACATGCACAAGAAGCCCGCGACGGGCTTATGCGTCACTGCCGTAGTAAAAATCAGGAGATAAGAGTTTATGTTTGACCTCTTCCGCAGCCGCAAAAAGTCTGTCCAATACTTGTTGGGCGCCCTCCTGCTGCTGGTCGCGCTCTCCATGGTGATCACGCTTGTGCCCGGCTTCGGAACCGGGATGGACAGGAACGAACAGGTGCTCGCTAAGATCGGAGGGACTGAGCTGACCGTTCGGGAAGCCCAGATTAATCTGCAGTCCGCGATTCGGGAAGGCCGCATTCCGAACGAAGTCGTTGAACATTACGTTCCCCTTTACGTCAACAAAATGATTTCGGACCGGGCGCTTGCCTATCAAGCCGAAAAGATGGGCTTGCAGGTTACCGAGGAAGAGGTGGCCAAGGCAATCCGGACCCTCCTGCCGCAGTTGTTCGATGCCAATGGGAAGTTTGTCGGCCGCGAAAACTACGCCGCCTTCCTTGCCTCGCTCAATCTGACCATTCCCGAGTTCGAAGAGAACCTCCGCAAACAGATGCTTGTCACCAAGCTGCAGGACCTTGTGCTCGAAGGCACCGTGGTGACGGATGAGGAGGTGGAACGCGAGTTCAGGAGAACGCAGGAGAAGGTCAAACTGGACTACATCCTGATTGCGCCATCCAAGTACAAGGCGTCGGTCAAGGTCACGCCGGAAGAGGTGAAGGAATTCTTCGCGAAGACGCGGGAGAGCTACCAGATTCCAGAGAAGCGCAGCTTCCGGGTCCTGGCGCTCGATGAGGCGACGGTATCCGCAAGCCTGACGGTTTCCGACGACGAGCTGCGCCGCGCTTATGAGGCGGAGAAGGACCGTTTCCGCACGCCGGAGCGAGTGAAGGTACGTCACATCCTGCTGAAGACTACGGAGAAGCCGAAGGAAGAAGTGGCGAAGATTCGGGCCCGGGCAGAGGAGTTGCTGAAGCAGATTCGCGCCGGCGCCGATTTCGCGGAGCTGGCCAAGAAGAACTCCGAGGATACCGCGTCGGCCGTCAACGGCGGGGCAATGGACTGGATTACCCGGGGTCAGACTGTACCGAACTTCGAGAAGACAGCGTTCTCCCTGAAGCCGAAGGAGATCAGCAACGTCATCGAAACCGAGTACGGCTTCCATATCGTACAGCTCCTCGAGAAAGAAGAGCCGAAGCTGCGGAGCTTCGAGGAAGTCAAGGGCGAGCTCGCGCAAGAGGCCAAGCGGCAGATCGTCTTCGACCGGCTGCAGACAACCGCGGAGCAGGCACATGACGCCCTGGCGAAGACACCGAACCAGCCCGAGGCGGTGGCGCAGAAATTCGGCATGAAGCTGGCTTCAGTCGAGAAGGCCGGTCAAAACGACCCGATTCCGGAAGTCGGCGTGAGCAGGGAGCTGGCGGACGCCATCTTCACGGCGCAGAAGGGAGCGGTGACACCCATCGTGCAGGCGGCGGGGAATAAGCTTGTGTTCGCCGTGGTGACGGACATCTTCCCGCAGCGCCAGGCGGAGTTGTCCGAAGTCGAGCAGCAAGTGCGGGACCGGCTGGCAACTGAAAAGGCGCAGCAGTTGGTGCAGCAGAAGACGAATGAAGCTGCGGAAAAGCTGAAGACAGCGAACGGCGACCTCCAGAAGCTGGCGAAGGAGCTGGGACTCGAAGTGAAGACGACTCCCGAGTTCACGCGCGAAGGTGTTGCCGAAGGGCTTGCACCCGCATCGTCTGTGAGCGAAGCGTTCTCCAGGCAGGTTGGAGAGGTGTTCGGACCGATCTCGGTGGTTCCGGAAGGCAACGCCATCATCCGAGTGGCGGCAAAGATACCGGCGGATATGACGCAGCTCGCAGCGCAGCGCGAACAGATCCGCAACAAGCTGAAATCCGAGAAGGCTCGGGAACGGCAGGAGCTGCTCGAAGACAGCGTCGTCACGCAGCTCACCAAGGACGGCGAGATCAAGGTGAACCAGAACGTCATGACCAGGCTGGTCAACTCCTACCGCCGCAGCTAGTAGCAGCGCTCATGGTCAACGCGCTGCTGAAGGGCCTGCAAACACTCACGGATCCCGAGAAGCTCATCATTCTTCTCGGGACCGTCCTGACGGGGTGGCTTGGTTACGCGCTCCTGTTTCTGGTCGTTTTTGCCGAGACGGGTCTGCTCGTCGGTTTCTTTCTGCCCGGCGATTCGCTCCTGTTCACGGTTGGCGTCGTCGCGGGCGCGGGCAGTCTCGATATCGTTACCATCAACATCGTTCTGATGGCGGCGGCGATCCTGGGCGATGGCGTCGGCTATTACCTGGGACGCCGGGCGGGGCCCCACATCTTCAACCGGCCCAACTCGCGGTTCTTCCGCCGGGAGCATCTCGAACGCACACGCGAGTTCTATGAGAAGCACGGCGGCAAGACCATCATCTACGCCCGCTTTATCCCCATCATCCGCACGTTCGCACCCTTTGTCGCCGGCGTGGCTGAAATGAGTTATCCGCGCTTCCTGTCGTTCAACATCTTCGGTGGAGTTGGCTGGGTTCTTTTGATGACGATGCTCGGCTACGGCCTGGGGTCCGTGCCGATTGTGCGGCAGCATTTCGAAAAGGTCATCCTCGGCATTATTTTCGTGTCGGTGCTGCCGGTCGTCGTTGAAACCATCAAGTCGAGGCGTCAGCCGGCCGCGCGCGCCACTGCTGCTCAGGCTCGAGACTAGTTCCCCGATCCTTTCTCCCGCGCGCCCGTCAGGAACTTTCTGTATACTTGTAAGC
>JADGHK010000524.1 GCA_019686145.1 Bryobacteraceae bacterium
CTGTGGAGCTTCTTCATCACGCCGAGAGTCGGGTAGAAAGTCTGGATGTATTCGTTGTACTGCGTGTAGGGACGCTCTGGCATGAAGTTGCGGATGTACTTATATCGCTTGTCGCGGACGCAGCGGATGCGGTCCACGGTCATGTCGCAGCGATCGCGGGCTGCCACGATGTAATCCCGTCTGGCGGAACTGCCAAAGAGAGGACGCCCGTGGAAGTTTTTGGGAATCGGGAGGCCGGCCCATTCCAGGGTCTGCGCGGTCATGTCGAGAGACAGAACCAGATCATCCCGGACTGTGCCCGGCTTGAGCACGCCCGGCCAACGAGCGATCAGAGGAACGTGGATGCCTTCGTCGTAAAGCCACTGCTTGCCCCGGATCAGGCACGTTCCGTTATCTCCCATAAAGAAAATGGCGGTGCTGTCGAGCAAATTGTCCCGCTTCAGCGCGTCCAGTAACTGTCCGACTTTGCGGTCGAGCAGGTGGATGGCGTCGAAGAAGTTGGCGATTTCGTCCCGAACGACGGGATGGTCCGGGTAGTACGGGGGCAGGGAAACGCGGGCCGGATCGACGAGGCTTGCCTGCTTCCGGGCTTCGACGAACGCGGGACCCTTGTGCGGTTCTCGGAAGTTCACCTGAGCGTAGAACGGCTGTCCCTTCTCCCTCTGATTCCAGTGCGTGCCGTCGAACGGCTTCTCCGCGGTGAAGTTGAAATCGGTCTTGCCGGTGCCTGCGGCTCCCTCTGCAAAGGTTCTGACGTTCGCCGTGAAGTAGCCGCGCTCCCTGAGCCGGTCTGTGATCAGCCGGACACCTTCCGGCAGGCGGTAGCCGTCCTTGCGGTGGCTCCGATGGTGATGAGCGCCGATGGATGTCTGGTAAAGGCCGGTATTGAACGCCGAGCGGCTGGGCGAGCAGACGGGAGCCGTGGTAAATGCGTTCGTGAAGCGGACGCCCTCGTTGGCGAGGCGATCAATGTTTGGCGTTCTGACGACCGGATGGCCGTAACAACTGAGGTATGGCCCCATGTCTTCCGCAAGAATCAGAACGATGTTCGGGCGTTCCGTGCGGGCTCCGCGGGCGATCGCGGGGAAGCCGCCCGCGGAGGCGAGGGCGGCGGAGCCTGCTCCAGTCACAAACTCTCGGCGATTCATACCATCTCCTTTTTACGAACGATACTGCAGAAGGCCACTTCCAGGCGGTATGTCCAGCATAGGACAATGACAGAGTTCATGCCAAAGACTCTCGCTCTCATCCACACGACGAAGCTCTTCCTGACAGGCGATCCGATCTTTCAGCAGTTGTGCGCCGAGCTGCTGCCAGACGTACAGATCACCAACATCCTGGATGACTCCCTCCTGCCGCACTGCATGGCGGAACAGCGCGTCACGCCAGCTCTCACGCGCCGGATGTGCAGCTATGTCGCCGCTGCGGAGATGGCTGGAGCGGATGTGGTCTTATCGCTGTGCTCCTCTCTCGGTCCCACAATCGATGTCGCGCGAAAAATGGTTTCAATTCCGGTGATCAAGATCGATGACGCGCATACCGAGAAGGCCGTGTGTGATGCCCGGCGCATTGGAGTCCTGGCGACCGTGGCTTCGACACTCCGCCCGACTGTTACGCTGATTTACGAAATGGCCGAAATGCACGACAAGAGCGTGGAAGTGGAAGAGGTCCTCGTAGAGGGCGCGTTCGACGCTTTGATGGCTGGCAACCGGGAGGCACACGACGCACTGGTGCTCGAAGCGGCTGCCGGGCTTGCGCCGAAGGTCGATTTGCTTCTCTTTGCGCAGGCTTCGATGACACGCCTCGCTGCCAGAGTCCACGAGGTCACCGGCCTGTCCGTTCTGACCAGTCCTCGCCCGGCAATCGAGTATGTCCGGCGAGTCCTCGATGAGGGAGGTCGGCGCTAGCTGAGCACCTTGCGGACGACGTTGCCGCCGACGTCGGTGAGGCGGAAATTGCGCCCCTGAAACTTGTAGGTCAGCCTTCGATGGTCGATTCCGAGGCAATGGAGGATGGTCGCCTGCAAGTCGTGGACGTGAACCGGATCCTCTGTGATGTTGTAGCAGTAGTCGTCCGTAGCGCCGAGGGAGATGCCCGGCTTCACGCCGCCGCCTGCCAGCCACATCGTGAAGCAGCGCGGGTGATGGTCGCGCCCGTAGTCGGTTGGTGTTAGCCGGCCCTGGCAGTAGACGGTCCGCCCGAACTCACCGCCCCAGATCACCAGAGTGTCCTTGAGCAGGCCTCTCTGTTTGAGGTCCTGGATGAGGGCGGCTGAAGGCTGATCCGTTTCCTCGCAACGCTTGGGCAGGCCTTGAGGCAGTTTTCCGTGGTGGTCCCAATCCCGATGATAGAGCTGGATGAAACGGACGCCTCGCTCGGCCAGGCGGCGCGCCAGCAGGCAATTGTAGGCGTACGTCCCCGGCTTCTTCACGTCCGGGCCATACATTTCGAGAATGTGGTCGGGCTCCTTGGACAGATCGATGAGCTCGGGGACAGAACTCTGCATTCGGAACGCCATCTCGTACTGGGCAATCCGTGTATTGATTTCGGGATCGCCCATTTCAGCCAGCTTTCGCTGATTGATGACGTTTAAGGCGTCGAGGAAGGCCCGGCGGTTCTCGGCGGGAAAACCCGGCGGGTTGGACAGGTAGAGCACCGGATCGCCGACAGAGCGGAACTTCACGCCCTGGTATTTGGTTGGCAGGAACCCGCTGCCCCATAGCCGGTCGTAGAGCGGCTGTCCGCCGCCTCCTTGTCCCGGCGAGATCATGACGACGAAGGCGGGAAGGTTCTCCGTCTCACAGCCGAGTCCGTACGCAACCCAGGATCCCATGCTCGGCCGTCCCGCGATCTGAGACCCAGTCTGGAAGAACGTCACGGCGGGGTCATGGTTGATCGCCTCCGTGTGCATGCTCTTGATGAACGTCAGGTCGTCGGCAATCTTCGCAGTGTGCGGCAGGAGTTCGCTTACCCATGCTCCGCTGTTGCCGTGCTGAGCGAACTTGTACTTCGAGGGAAC
>JADGHK010000525.1 GCA_019686145.1 Bryobacteraceae bacterium
ACCCCCGCGGGCTCCGTGTTCCATATCTCGTCAAAGGATGACGCCCGCGCCGGCAATCGATACTCCCAGCCCCGGAAGTAGTCGCACAAGATGACCCGCTTCCCGTCGGGAGAAATGTCGCCTCCGGTCACGCGTCCCAATATGAGCGTGATTGCAGATTCGTCGGGGAACCGCAGCGAAGCAACCCTTTGCAGGGTTGTGACTCCTTCGTGTCTCAACGGCGCTTTGGCTTTGAAGACCTGTGTTTCCGAATCCTCGCTGCGGGCTTTGGTGACAATGTATACATCGCCGGTGACCGGATGAATGAGCAGCGCTTCGGCGTCGTGGGCCCCATCGGGGTAGCGCAACTGGAAAGTCTCCACTGCGCCAAGATTCTCCCCCGGCTTCGGTTCCGGAACTCGATAGACGGCGATTGTCGCTCTTTGCCGTCTGTTATCGCCAATGTCACCCAGATAAAGGCAGGGACGATCCCGCCCGGGTCCGATTGACATGTCCTCGACGTCCCATAGCGGCAGACGAGGGAGGCGCCAGGAGCCCGCGACCGCGCCTTTTCGGTCGAAGAGAAAGATCCGGCCGTCATTGCCATCATTGTGGGTCCAAAACAGTCCCGGATTCCTTCGGGACGCAGCCAAACCGCTGCTCTCCTCCACCTGCTTTGAGCCGAGCAACGCAATCCGCGTAGGTGTGCCGTAGCCTTCGCTGTCGTCTGCGCGAGTGGCTGTCTGTGAGTGCGTCAGCAGAAGGGCAGCTATGAACGTGCAAAGAATGAGCCCAGGAAGTTTGATGCGCCGAATCGGAATAGCGGCCTCCTAAATCATGCCCAGCGGGACATCGTGGTCCGGTGCGGGAAAGGCCTTGTCGATCAGAGCAATATCCTCCTCCGACAACTGCCACCCCACACCCCCGCTGTTTTCGATCACGTGTTCAGTTCTGGCTGCCTTCGGGATTACGAAGACGTTGTCGTGGCGGGTCAGGAAGCGCAAAGCGACCTGATGCGGAGTTTTGCCGTATCGCGCTCCAATTTGCTTCAGAAGGCGGCCGCCGGGAGTGTCCGGCCCTGGAAACGAGTCGTGGCCAAACGGGCTGTAAGCGACAACAGCGATCCCGTGTTTCGCACAGTAGGGGATGAGCTTTCGTTCGATGCCCCGGTCCTCCAGGTGATAGAGTACCTGGTTCGAAGCGATCTTCTCCTTCGTCAGAGCCTTCTGTGCTTCCTCGAGCTCGTGCACATCGAAATTGCTGACACCGATGAAACGCGTCATTCCCCTCGCGACGAGGTCTTCCATCGCGGCCATTGTTTCTTCAATCGGAATGCTCCCTCGCCAGTGGAGAAGATAAAGGTCCAAGTGGTCGGTCCCGAGCCGCCGCAGGCTTTGCTCGCACGCGGTGCGTGTTCCGGCACGCGAAGCATGAGTTGGGAGCACCTTGCTGGCCAGGAACACTTCCTTCCGCCGTCCCGCGATTGCCTCTCCAACAACTTCTTCGTTGGCATACAGTTCCGCTGCATCGACGTGCGTCATGCCGAGGTCGAGCCCGAGCCGGAGAGCCTGGACGGACCGGCGGCCAGGCGGCAGCTTCCATGTGCCCTGCCCCACAACTGCAACCTGCTCGCCTGTCCATCCGAACGGCCGCCATTCCATACTCGCGCTTAGGATAGCAATTAAGACAGGCCCTCCGCGTCTGCGCCCCCTGTCTGGTTGTTACACTAGGCCGCTGTGGGCGGTCTTAGAATGGCAGAATGAAGCCTTCCTTCTACGTCCTGTTCGCACTCGCCGCGCATTGTGCTGTTGCGAAAGGGCTCGGGCTCGGACTGATCGCTCCGCAGGCGGTTTCCGCCGACCCGGCGAAACTCATGGAGGAGCGGATCCGCTCCGCTGTCGCCTCCTTTCAGGGCACAGTGAGCCTCTTTGCCAAGAATATCGATACGGGTAAGAGCTTCGAACTGCGCGCCAATGAGCCGGTGCGAACAGCCAGTACCATCAAGCTCCCCATCATGGTGGCCGTATTCTCGGCAATCGAGGCGGGTAAGGCGAGCTGGGATGAGATGCTGACGCTTCGCGATGAGGATAAGGTCTCAGGCTCCGGCGTCATCCGCGAGTTCCCCGGCGGCACGAAACTCCCCTTACGCGGGCTGATGAACCTCATGATTGTTGTCAGCGACAACACGGCAACGAACCTGCTGCTCGACCGCTTCACGGCAGATTTCGTCAACGCCGAAATGGACAAGCTAGGGCTCCATCGGACCCGGTCTTTGCGAAAAGTCCTCGGGGACCGAAACAACCTGAAGCCGGTCCCGACGGGCTTCAGCAAGGCCGGTCTGATGGAAAGCAACCGCAGATTCGGCATTGGCGTCAGCACGCCTCGCGAAATGGGAATCCTGCTCGAAAAGCTGGCAAAAGGGGAAGTGGTGAGCCCGGCAGCTTCCAGGGAAATGCTCGAAGTCTTGAAGCGCCAGCAGTACAAGGACGGCATTGGCCGCCGCCTGCCTGACGCCTGGGTCGCGAGCAAGTCCGGCTCGCTTGACCGGCTGCGCAGCGACGTCGGGATTATCGAGACGCCCGGAGGACGGATCGTCCTGGCAATCACCGTGGACGATATGCCGAAGACCGACTACTCGCCGGACAATCCCGGGCTCCTGTTGATCTCCGACCTCACGGGGATCATCATCGACGGCCTTGGCCGGTGGAAATAGCAGAACAGCCGGACTTCCAGGAAAACTGGCGCGGCCGCGTGTCTAGTAGGCGTGGGCGATGCGGCGCATGGCGTCAATCTCGCGCTGCTGGGTTTCCTGGCGCAGCCGGATCAGGACCAGCACCACCGCAATCAGCAGGAATGGAATCCAGTTTAGGAACAGAACCCGGTAATAGTCCGGATCCATGCTGCCGCCGCCCCAGACCACAGGCTGCGGGTGTTGCGTGCGCCACCACTTGATGGAGAAAACGACGATCGGAACATCCACAAAGATGAAGATGGAGAGGACCGCCGCAATCCGGGCGCGCTGCGTCGGATCTTCGATC
>JADGHK010000526.1 GCA_019686145.1 Bryobacteraceae bacterium
CGACCTGCCGGTGGGCGGCGGGGGAATCGGGCGGAATTGGGACTTCCACAAGGTCACTGCGAGTTCTCTTTGTGGGAACGAATTCCAAAGGATACTCCGACCTGGCCGAAATTGGAGCCTGCAGACGCAGCTTCTTTGCGATCCAGTTCAGAGTCGTGCCTTGCAGCAGCACGGACGTGATCACGATGAAGAAGACGATGTTGAAGTAGAGCTCCGCCTGTTTGATTCCCGCAATGAGAGGGAACGTCGCCAGGATGATCGGCGTCGCTCCGCGCAGTCCGACCCAGGAAATCAGGATCTTATTCCGTACTGCGGTTTTGGAGGCGAGAAGGCTCACGAATACGCTGACCGGACGCGCGACGAACATCAGAAATACGGAGATCAAAAGACCGACGCCCGCAATCGGCAGCAGCCGGGATGGGTAGACCAGCAAGCCGAGCGTAAGGAACATCGTGATCTGCATGAGCCACGCCACACCGTCATGGAACCGGATGAGGCTTCGTTTGTGCACCAGGTCGCCATTTCCGAGCACGATGCCCGTCAGGAAAACGGCTAGAAAGCCGCTGCCCTGAAGCAACGACGCCACGCTATAGGTGCCCAGGCAGATCGCCAGGGTCATGACCGGATACAGACCCTCGGTTTCGAGTCTGACCCGGTTGAGGAGCAGCAGGGAGAGCTTCCCGGAGGCATATCCAACTGCCCCGCCGACCGCGAGTTGCAGCAGGAATATGGGGACTAAGTCGAGCGGTGTCATAGCCGGATCTGTCAGGAGCCGGATGAAACCGACGGTTAAGAGGACCGCCATCGGGTCATTGCTGCCCGATTCGAATTCGAGAAGCGGCCGATTTCTACCCTTCAAACTGACGCCCCGAGAGCGCAAGACGGCAAACACCGCGGCAGCATCGGTGGAGGCCACGATGGAGCCCAGCAGCAAACCTTCGACCGTCGACACCTCCAGCGTTGCCGCGACGAATAGACCAACAAGGACCGCGGTGCAAAGAACGCCGATCGTCGATAGAGAGAGTCCCTTCCAGAAGACGGAGGAAGTTGCCGCCCAATCTGTTTCAAAGCCGCCGGCAAAGAGAATCAGCGCGAGTGCGACGACGCCGAGAAACTGCGCCACCCGGGCATCGTCGAATGGAATCCCGCCAAGGCCTTCCGAACCGGCGAGCATTCCGATCAGGAGGAACAGCAGTAACGATGGGATGCCGAGCCTGCTCGACAGCTTGCTCGCCAGGATGCCCAGCAGCAGAAGAAGCGAGACGACTATGAGGATTTGGTCGATTGCGAGCATCTGCAGGATCCTGACAGCGGACGCGGTTGCGGTTCGGTTTGGTCCCTCTGAAAGCGCCGCGGGGAGCCGCAATGGAGACGGCGCCGTAGCCCGTTCAGGCCGGCTATAAAAAGTATAGTAAGGCGGACGGATCAGGTCACCGGGCCGGGATTGAAGGGTGCGAGGGCGTTGTGAAGCTGCCAGTGCTCAGCCCACGTTTTCTTTCGCCCGCTGGCCACCTCGAGAATCAGATGAAACAATTCCCAGCCGACGTCCTGGATCGTGGCATGCCCTGTAGCGATGCGTCCCGCGTCGATGTCAATCAAATCGTGCCACTTCTCCGCGAGCGCCGTTCGGGAGGAAACCTTCACGACGGGAACCATCGCCAGCCCATAAGGCGAGCCTTCGCCCGTCGTGAACACATGCAGGTTCATTGACGCCAATTGCTGTGTTCCGCAGATGAAATCGCTGGCCGGTGTGGCAGCGAAGACAAGTCCTTTCGTCGTGACCTTTTCGCCGTGTCCCGCGACGGCCATCAAGGCTGTGCTTCCGGCTTTCGCCACCGATCCCAGAGCCTTCTCCACAACGTTTGCGAGGCCGCCCCGCTTGTTGCCCGGCGTCGGATTCGCGCTGCGGTCGGCCTGGCCGCGAGCCAGATACTCGTCGTACCATCGCATCTCGCGGATAAGGTCGCGGGCTACATCGGGAGTTACTGCTCGAGGCGTTAGCAGATGGACAGCGTCGCGAACTTCGGTCACCTCGGAAAAGATCACGGTGGCGCCGGCGCGGACCAGCAAGTCCGCCGCATAGCCGACGGCCGGATTGCACGTGACGCCAGAGAAGGCGTCGCTGCCGCCGCATTGCAGACCGACAACCAGCTCCGACGCAGGTACCGTGACTCGAAGCCGCTGATTAAGTTCTGCCAGCCGCCGTTCCGCCGCGGTCATGATGGCCGCGACGATCTCCTGGAATCCGCGCTCGTTCTGTAGCCGGATGACATTTCCGTCTTTGAGGATCGGGAGCTGATTCTGAAACAGGCGCTCGGGCTGAAGTTTTTCACATCCCAGACTCACAACCAGAGGCTGCCCGGCCACGTTCGGGTGAAGGCTGATATGTTTCAGCGTGCGGATCGGAACGGCGGCGCCGGGGGCGTCGATGGCCACGCCGCATCCGTACGTGTGCGTGATCGCCGCGACGTCGTCGACGTTGGGAAAGCGCGGCAGGATTTCCGCCTTCACGCGCCGCACTGCATAATCGACGATTGGCGCCACGCATTGGACGGTTGTCGTGATGCCGAGCAGGTTTCGGGTCCCGACGCTGCCGTCAGCATTGCGATAACCCTCGAACGTGTATCCTTCCAACGGTTCCGGCGGAGGCGGGACAGTGGTCGCCAGGGGCAGCTCGTCGAGAGAAGGCGGTACGGGCAGGTCGAGGAACTCTTCCCGCACCCAGGCTCCTCGTTGAACTGGACGCAGCGCTCGCCCGATTACCTCGCCGTAGCGGATCACCGGCTGTCCTGTGTCGAGATCCTGGAGCGCAATCTTGTGCGACTGGGGAATGGCTTCCCGGGCTGTCAAGCCGCAGGCGAACACCGCGCCAGCACGGACGCCTTCCGGATTCGCAATGATGGCGACGTTATCGCGCCGGTCAACCTGTATGTACAAAGGATCCAAACAGGGATTCTATCCTCCCGCTCCCGCATCCTGCCAGTTGACCGGCAGTGTGATCCACTTCGTGATGGA
>JADGHK010000527.1 GCA_019686145.1 Bryobacteraceae bacterium
GCTGTCGGGGAACCTCAAATCTCGTGCATCTCCCACCTCACAGGTACGGATGGGATTCGGTGACGCCGCGCTGCGGCGCCGAGCCTCCTCCACAAGTCGAGGCACAGCATCGATGAGATGCACGTGATAACCCTTCTCTGCAAGCCAGAGGGCGTAAGCACCGGCCGCTCCTCCGACATCGAGAACGGTGGCTGGCGGAGGCGGCAGGTATCGAAACACAATCTCCTTCGTTCGCAGAAACTCCAACTGCGAAGGCCCCGCTAAAAGGCGCCCTTCCTCCGCGACTTCCTGGTAGTACTGAATAATCTCTTCCGGGAGCACGTTTCACTCGTTCCGCAGAGCCGCCACCGGATCAATTCGGGACGCTCGCCGTGCCGGCACATAGCCTGCAAGAATCGCGGCGCTTACGAGGATAACGCCGGCCAGCGCCAGGGTTCCAGGATCATTCGGCTGCGTCTCGAACAGAAACGATTTGACCAGGTGCGATGCGGTTAACGCGCCAGGCACGCTGATTGCCAGCCCGGCCGCGGCCAGTATCAGAACGCGGCGCAAAACCATCCGCACCACGGCCCCACGCTGCGCGCCCAGAGCCATACGGATCCCAATCTCGCCGGCCTGCCGTGCGACGTTGTACGACGTGATTCCGTAGAGTCCCACGCACGCGATCAGGAGAGCAAGAACCGCAAACCCGGTGGAGAGTTTCGCGAAGACGGTTTCCCGATTGATCGTCCGGTCGATCTCCGCAGCTTGTGTGACCACGTTGGTGACGGGTATACGCGAATCAGCCTCTCTCACGATCTCGGTCACGCTCCTGACATAGCTCAGCGGGTCACCGGCCGTACGCAGCGCGTAGGTCACCTGATCCGGAGAAAACTGGCCGGCCGCTAAGAACACCGTCATCGGATACCCGGCCTCCTTCAGATCGCCATACCGCACGTTCCCGGACACGCCGACGATTTCGACATCGCGTTTGACGTCCACCAGAGTGATGCGCCGTCCGATCGGATTCTCGTTCCCGAAATAAGTCCGTGCCAGCCGCTCGCTGACCACGGCAACCGGTGGCGAGCCGGATTGGTCGCGCTCGTCAATCTCACGCCCAGCCAGGATCGGAATTTGCATTGTTGTGAGGAATCGCGGTCCCGCGCTGATGACGCCAGCGCCCTCGATCGTAACAGCGCCGATCTTCATTGTCCCCCGGTAGGTTGCCCCGGCATGGCCGGCTTTGAGGATCGAGGAGTGTGAAAACGTCGCGCTGCTCACTCCGGGGATCGTTTCTAAACGCTTGCGCAAGTCCGCGTAAAACGTGGTGATCTCCGGAGCTCGATGCCCGGCCTGGCGCGCATTCAACGAAAACAGAAGGATGTTCTCTCGGCCATATCCCAGTTGAACGGATTGCAGCTTGTTGAGCGTCCGGACAAACAGACCTGCGGCGACCAGAATGACAAAAGACATCGCGATTTGAGCGACCACCAGAACGGGCTGAAGGCGGCTGCGCGATCCGCCCACGCGGCCATACTTCAGCGCCGGCATGACGTCCGGACGCGTCACCTGAATCGCCGGAGCGAGGCCAAATAACAGGCCGCTCACCACGGAGAGCGCCGCCGTCACGGCCAGCACGTTCCAGTTCAGTTCCGCGCGCAGTGTAAAGCTCTCCTGCCCGTTCGAAAACAGAAACGTCAGCGACTGCACGCCCCAGATCGCAAACACGACCCCCAGCGCTCCGCCTAGCAATGCCAGCAGCACACTCTCGGTCAGCAACTGCCGCACAATGCGTAACCGTCCCGCTCCCAGGCTGAGCCGTACAGCGATTTCGCGCCGTCGCGCGGCGGCCCTCGCCAGCAGCAGATTGGCGATGTTCGCGCATGTGACCGCCAGAATCAATGCCACCATCGCCATGAGCACGTACAGAGGCTTGGAATACTGGCGGCGCAGGCTACCCAGACCGCCAGCGCCGGGATTCAGAATCAACGCCGGCAGTTTGGCTCGCTCGCCATCGGTTTTCGCGGTAGTGGCAACCCATTGATGGAAACGAGGCGCGAGCACTGCCTGCGCCTGCTCCATGCTGACGCCGGGGCGCAGGCGGCCCATCATTTCGAGCCAGTAGAAGTTTGGGTCGCCATACATCTCAGCCGCTTCCGCGCCATCCACAAGCAGATTCGTGTGCAACGGAAGGTAGAGTTCCGGCGACACCGCAGGGTCTACTCCGAAGAACTCCGGCGGCGCGACGCCGACCACGGTGAAGGGAATGTTATCGACGAGAATCGACTGTCGAATTGCATTCGACGGACCGCCAAAGCGATTTTGGCTTGCAGCGAAACTGAGAACGGCGACCGGTTCTGCGCCTGGCCGGTCGTCCTCGGAGTCGATCAGCCGTCCCGCGGCTGGCGACACCCCCAAACCGCGAAAATACTCCCCCGTGACGAACTGCACGCTCGCGACCGTGGCCTGCCCGTGAATAGCCACGGTACGCTTTGGTCCGATGAAGTATCCGAAAAGCGTAGAGAAGACGTTGTTCTCCTCGCGAAGCGTCTCGAACGCGGCGTAGGGAAAGATCCCGGTGACCAAGGCGCCTTTGTCGCCCGGCCAGAAACGACCTTGTATCCTGTGTACGACGTGGACCCATTCCTTGTTGGCATTCTGGGGTGGGTGGCTCCGCCAGTTCAGGACCGCGAGCGACTCGGGATCAGCCACCGGCAGCGAGCGGAAAAGAATCGACTCCATCAGGCTGTAGATCGCAGTATTGGCCCCGATGCCGAGCGCCAGCGATAAGATTGCGAGGGCGCTGAATGCCTTATTGGAGGCCATCGTGCGACAGCCATAGCGGACATCCTGGGCGAGTTCCGACCAAAACCGTGTCATCCAAATCTCCCGTGACTCTTCGTACTTCAGTCCGACGTTGCCGAATCGCCGGCGCGCTTCGGACCGGGCGCGCTCCGGCGTCATACCCTCTGCTTCGAGTTCCGCGGCTTTCTCCGCCAGGTGGAGTTCCATTTCCTCACGCAGCGC
>JADGHK010000528.1 GCA_019686145.1 Bryobacteraceae bacterium
GCCACTAACTTAGTGCCAATCCCTCTTGAGCTCTCTTGGAAAACGATCGATTTCTTTTGACTTAGTTCGCAGATTTAACAGGACTAAACCACCGGCACATCTGGTGGTAGAACCGGAGGAAGCTCTGGGGAGGAAGTCAGGAAAGGTGTCTTAGGGTTTGGCTGGAACCGCCTCAGACCGCGCCGAGCGGCTCGCCCGCCACCTTCAGCAGGAGGTGTGCGGCGGCCTGCCCGATCCGCTCAATCAGGACGAAGGTCGACTGGTGGGTCGACAGGAACGGGTTCCTGGATTCGCAGGACAACAAGTACGATGGGCAGCGTCAGAACATAGCTCGGCCGAAGATCCGGCCGCGCCAGCCGCCGTCTGCTTCTTCGTTGTCGTCGCGCGCAGCTTTGCCGTCGCGCCCAGTGTTTTGCTTTTCGATCCTCACGCGATTGGTCTCCAACCACAGGCCTACGGCCACCGCGACAATGACTCGTTGAAAACCTGCCTTTCAACACGATCGAATGCCCCAATTACAGACGTTACAAATGCCGGCTGCCACTGGAATAGAGTCCCACTGCAACCGGCCCCGACTGTCCTCACACACGAAAGATTCGGGAAATAGATCGAAACCGGACTGCTGCGCCCTCGCCGTTTGCTCCAGGGAGAACCCTTCCATCAGGCATGCCGCTGCAAAGCAAGGCTCCCCGGCACCGCCGGATTTGCGGCTGCCGGCAGCCGTCCCTCCGCTGGCACCGTCTCGGCCTGCTTAGCTGCGGCCTGCTGGCGCGCTGCGCCGAGAAGAGCGCCAGTGGTCGGACGAACAGGTTCCCAAGGAACCCGGTACCTGCGATGGCACCTCGGGCAGCGGTAATAGCCGTTCACCGGCCACGTTGGGTCGGGGTGCATCACCTTGCACCACGCTCGGCCCAACTGTTCAAAAGCGCTCAGAACACGAGCGAGCATAAAATCCCACTCCTGTCTCATCTGGACGCATGAGAGGAGAGTCCGGTTACACCTCCTCGGTCATATAATATTAGCGCCTGCTACTCAAGTTTTCAAACTTCCCACCCCGCAATGCCTAATCGGACAGCAACCGCCCAGAGACAATCTGCCTGCACTGCGGACAGAACAGCCAGGCCGTCTCCCCCTCGACAAGGCGCTGCGCCTGCTCGACCGAGGCCGGCAGCGCACATTTGCAGTTGGGACAGGCTACGTGGATGTCCCCAGGTACTATCGACGGCCGCCCCTTCCGGGGAGGCTTCTCCGAATTCCCTTCCCGTAAGTCGTTGTGCGATCCGTACATCCCAATCCAACTGAATGTTTCACGTATCTCTGCCAGAACAGATGCATTCGCCCGGGCGGTGGTTGCTGCGGCGAAGATCTACGGCGGGCTCGAGCCGCGGGACCTGCGATTCATACTTGGGCCTCGAAAGGTAACACACCATAGATATCCGGCTGTCATTGGAATGTAATCTCCTTGCAACCAGCCTTGGCTATCCTGACACACGAAGGCTTCAGAAAATGGGCACGAAAGCTTCAGTGAAACCTCAAACAGGGGCTCTTGGAAGGCTCGCATGAAATCTCTTCGACTTCTCATCGCTGGTCTCTTGTGCTCCCCAGGTCTGCTTTTTGCTCAAGCGGATGCAAACAAGGGTCAGATCATCGGAACCGTGTACGACGCGAAACAGGCGTCCGTTTCCGGCGCCTCTGTAAGAATTAGAAATATCGAGACCGGACTGGTGCGCGAACTGGAAACCAACTCCTCCGGACAGTACCGCGCGGTCCAATTGGATCCGGGGCTGTATCAGATCGTCGCTCAGGCATCGGGCTTCGCTCCGACAACCGTCGACGGAGTTTCCGTAACGGTCGGATCCGCCATCGGGATCGATATCACTCTTCAAGTGGAGGCCACGACAACTACGGTCGAAGTGTCCGACACGCTCATCAACGTCGCCCTCCCCGCCCCCTCCACAACGCTGAATTCCAACGCAATCACCAACCTGCCAATCAACGGGCGGCGCTTCCATGACTTCGCGACGCTAACCCCATCGGTACAGGTTGACCCCTCGCGCGGGCAACTCTCCTTCGTCGGCCAGCGCGGAATCAACTCCAACATCATGGTGGACGGTGCGGACTACAATCAGCCGTTCTTTGGCGGTATCCGCGGCGGCGAGCGATCGAACAGCATCATCACCGTGCCGCAGAGCTCCGTACAGGAGTTCCAGGCGATCACCACTGGGTATGCGGCCGAATACGGACGGTCGACCGGTGGCGTCCTGAACGTCATCCTCAAGAGCGGCACCAACTCCTGGCACGGCGAGGCCTTCTACCAGAACCGCAACTCCGAACTGAGCATGGAAGGGCCAATTCCGGTGAACGACCCGACATCAGGAGAACTCATCAACACCAAACCGGCCGAGAGCCTCCAGCAATGGGGTGGGGCCGTCGGCGGGCCCATCAAAAAGGACAGGCTGTTCCTGTTCATCTCCTACGAGCAGCAGCACGCAGTGCAGCCGCGCCGCGTTTTGTTCCCCTCGCTATTGAATTACACACCGACGGCGGCAAACGCACCGGCCTATCACTTCTATAAGAGCCTGGAAGGGCCGTTCGACAAGACAAATAACGCAGGCGCCGGCGCGATTAAGGGTGACTACATTTTTGGCAATGGCAGCCGGCTTACCCTGCGCTACAACCAGAGCGGATCCGAGGAAGTGAACGCAGTCACTGTCGGTGGCGCCATTGAAGCCTTTACCAACAATGCCTTGACCAATGAGGGCGTCGAGCAGGACCGCTTGAAGTTTGGCAGCGCGCAATACACAGCGATTCTTTCTCCCTCAGTGGTGAACGACTTCAAATTCTCCGGATCCTACGAGGAGCGGCCGCGCTTGGCCAACTCGTCGATTCCGGGCCTCATCGCCTCGACGATCGGTACCTACGGAACGCGCAACTTCCTGCCCACCGTGCAGTTCGACAAGCGCTTCCAGGTGACCGATTCGCTGTCGGTGATTC
>JADGHK010000529.1 GCA_019686145.1 Bryobacteraceae bacterium
GAACCGGGAGTCCCTCCCACGACCAGCGGCGCGATCCGCGACCGCGACCTCAAGCACCCGCAGATGAAGCTCACCTGGCGCAAGGCCCACGAACTCGGTCTTGCCATCCAGATGCACTTCATCCCGTATCACGCGCCCGAGATCCATGCTCTGTCCAGCGAATTCCGGGACACGCCCGTAATCCTCGATCATCTGGCGAGATCGGGTCAGGGGACGCCGGAACAGTATGAGCAGGTCCTCCGCATGGCGAAGCTGCCGAAGGTCTATATGAAGATTTCGGGTATCGGCTATTCGTCGAAGCAAGACTATCCCCACCGCGACGTCAAGCCGCTCATACGCCGAACCTACGAGGCGTTTGGCCCCGACCGGCTGCTCTGGGGCGGGCTCGGCATGAGCATGCCGGAGTTCGAGCGGAATGTCGCAATGTTCGAGGAGCTGTTCGATTTCGCGACAGAAGCGGATCGCGCCAAGATCCGCGGGCTAAATGCGGCCCGCCTCTTCCGCTTCCCAAGCTGAGCTTCCGATGGCAATGCGCTAACAAGAGTAGGCGGAAATGTTGCTTACTTTCGCATTTGAAGGGGGCTTTTGTACCTGCATGTTATATTGGTATTTCCCCAATGCAGATTGATAAAGTCTATCTTCCTCAACAGTTTGAACCGCATTGGGCGCAATGGTGGATTGACTCCGGTATCTTTCGGGCTGACCCCTCCGCTACCGGCCGGGTCTTCTCACTGGTAATCCCCCCGCCCAACGTCACAGGCTCGTTGCATATGGGGCATATGCTCGAGCACACGGAGATTGACGTAACGGTTCGCTGGCACCGGATGCTCGGTGATAACACTCTTTGGCTACCCGGAACCGACCACGCTGGTATCGCGACGCAAATGGTCGTCGAGCGGGAACTGGCTAAGGAGGGAATCAGCCGGCATCAGCTCGGACGGGAAGAATTTGAGCGGCGGGTGTGGCAGTGGAAGGAATTGTACGGCGACACCATCAAGCGGCAGATGATCCGTACAGGAGCCTCCTGCGACTGGAGCCGCGAGCGTTTCACCCTGGACCCCGGCTTTTCGCGCGTCGTACGCGAGGTCTTTGTCCGCCTGTATGAGAAGGGCCTGATTTACCGTGGCGACTTCATGATCAACTGGTGCCCCCGGTGTCTTACGGCGCTCTCTGATCTTGAAGTCGTGCATGAGGAGACACAAGGGCACCTCTGGCACATCCGGTATCCGGTGATCGGCACGGACCGTTACCTCGTGGTCGCCACTACCCGGCCCGAGACGATGCTTGGCGACACAGCGGTTGCGATCCATCCCGAGGACGAACGCTACAAGGATCTGCATGGCCGCACGGTGCGGCTCCCGCTGATGAACCGGGAGATCCCCATCATCCTGGACGAAATGGCCGATCCCAAGTTCGGAACGGGCGTCGTGAAAGTGACGCCAGCGCATGATCCGAACGACTTTGAGGCGGGCCGGCGGCACAACCTGCCAAGCATACAGGTGATCGACAAGCATGCCCGGATGACGGAGCATGCGGGACGCTTTGCTTCGCTGGACCGGTTTGAAGCGCGCCAGCAGATTGTCCAGACGCTCGACGCAGAAGGCCTCCTGGAGAAGATTGAGGATTATCCGCTGAGCGCCGGACGGTGCCAGCGGTGCAAGACGATCGTGGAGCCGCTGGTTTCAACCCAGTGGTTCGTCCGGATGAAGCCGCTTGCCGAGCCGGCGATCGAGGCCGTGGAGAGCGGCCGGATCAAGTTTATCCCGGAGAACTGGACGAAGACCTACTTCGACTGGATGTACAACATCCGCGATTGGTGTATCTCGCGGCAGCTCTGGTGGGGCCATCGGATTCCTGCCTGGTATTGCGACGATTGCGCGGAGATCATCGTCGCCAGGGAGACTCCTTCGCGCTGCAAGTGCGGGTCGGCGAACCTGAGACAGGACCCGGACGTCCTCGACACTTGGTTCAGTTCCGGATTGTGGCCGTTTGCCACCATGGGCTGGCCGGACAAGACGCAAGATCTGGCCACCTACTACCCAACCACGCTGCTGATTACCGGATTCGACATCATCTTCTTCTGGGTCGCAAGGATGATCGTCCTCGGACTCGAATGCACCGGCGAGGTTCCGTTCCGTCAGGTCTACATTCACGGTCTGGTCCGGGACGCCGAGAAGCAGAAGATGTCGAAGACGCGCGGCAATACAATTGATCCGCTGGATGTCATCGAGCGTTACGGCACCGACGCGGTCCGCTTCTCCTTGCTCCGGGGAGCCGCCCCGGGCACGGACATCGTTTCCAGCGAGGACCGGATGGCCGCGGCCCGCGCCTTCGCGAACAAGATCTGGAACGCCGCCCGCTTCATTTTCCTGAACATGGAGCGCGCCGGAGTGGATGGCTACGAGCTGGATCCCGTGGATTGCAGCGTCGGCGACCCCGCCGAGGGCAGCCTGGAAGTCCCGCTCGAAGACCGGTGGATTTTCAGCCGTTTGAACCGGTGTGCAGAGCTAACTGGTCGCGCGATCGAGAACTACCGCTACCACGAGGCTGCGGATACGCTCTACCACTTCTTCTGGCACGAGTTCTGCGACTGGTACGTAGAGTTGAAGAAACTGCGCCTTCAGGAGGAGCCGCAATCGAAGGCGCACATCCGGAATCTGCTCAGGGCGTTCGAGATATCCCTCAGGCTGCTGCATCCGGTGATGCCGTTTCTTACCGAGGAGTTGTGGCAGCGTCTGGTGAAGAAGACGGACAACCGGCCGATTTCGATTGCGCTGACGCGCTATCCCCAGTACGATCCTTCCGCAGTCGATCACGTCGCGATGCGGGAGATCGACATTGTGCAGGACATCGTCACGGCAGCCCGTAACCTGCGTGCCGATCTCAAGATCTCGGATCCGAAGCAGGTGCTCGATGCCGTGCTTTATTCGAGGAGTGATGCTGTTCGAATCGCCTCGGCAACGCGGCCGGCGATCGAGCGTCTGAGTAACATC
>JADGHK010000530.1 GCA_019686145.1 Bryobacteraceae bacterium
AGTGACGTAGTCCGGCAGCAAATCCTCGGCGGGTGCTTTGAACCGATCCTGAATGCCTTTCTGGCTCGCGCCAGCGTCATCCTCTGCACGTCTCCGAACTACATCGAGCATTCTCCGGTGCTGCGGAGATTCAGGGAGAAGTGTGTGGTAGTTCCGCTAGGCATTTCGACGGCTCCGTTGGAACAACCGGACTGGGGAGCAGTCGCGGAGATTGAGCGCCGCTACGGTCAGCGGATCGTTCTGGGCGTCGGCCGGCTCGTGTACTACAAGGGTTTCGAGTATCTGGTGAAAGCGATGGCGAGCGTCGACGGCCACCTGCTTCTGATCGGGACCGGGCCGGACCGCGCCAAGCTCGAGCAACTGGTGAGGGACCTGAACATCGGCGACCGCGTCACGTTCGTCGGGAACGCGGCCGACACGACGCCGTACTATCACGCGGCAAAGGTGTTCGTACTGCCTTCGGTTGCCCGGAGCGAGGCTTTCGGAATCGTTCAGCTCGAGGCAATGGCCTGCGGGAAGCCGGTCATCAATACGAATCTGGCGACAGGCGTCCCGTACGTTTCGGTCCATCAGCAGACCGGTCTTACTGTTCCGCCAGCCGATTCGACTTCGCTCAGCCAGGCGATCAACCTGCTGCTCAACAATCCGGAACTGAGGGAGAAATACGGCCGTCAGGCTCGCAAGCGGGTACAGGCAGAGTTCACCTGCCGGGCGATGGCAGAGAGGACCGCCGCGGTGTACGAGTGGGTGGTCGAAGCCGGACGATCAGGGGAATTACCGATTTCTGCGCTAAAGCTTTCGGGTACCACTAGTACTGTACTTCGTTGACAAAACCGAGCGCAGCGCGTGACGATTGTGACTTCAGGGTAGTCGCAAGTTAAACATCGGAGGCGGGTTCCGACGCCCATGGGTCGAACCGGCGCTCTGTGAAGTCGTATGACCCGGTGTACCCCCGCAGGTGGAGATTGAGGGCGGCCTCTGAAATCGGCCTTCCAATCCACCTGACGAGTGGCCGCCGGCGGCACAGATAGCCCGCCGGGAGTGCGGCGAATCGCGGATCGGACGCTGCGACGGAAGCGCGTTCGCGCTAAGGAAGGCTCGCTAGAAGCCTATAGTTTGTTTGTGTTTTTTCGATGAGGAGAACGTGAAATTGTTGGTCAAAATCGGACTGCTCACATTTGGCCTGGGTCTTAGCGTCCAGTGGATGCTCGCCCAGGTCCCGCCTGGGGCTCTCGAACCGAATCCTGCCGCGCAAAGTCAACGGTCTCCGGCGCCTACAGCCGAAGGTTTGCGCCCCACTTACGTTTTGCGTTCGGGAGACCAGATCATGATCCGGTCGACGGGGATTGAGGAAATCAGCAATCGCCCGTATCGGATTGACTCCGAGGGAAAAGTCACCCTTCCGATCCTCGGCCCCGTGCAGGCTGCCGGCAGGACCGTCGAACAGTTTGAACGATTTCTCATCGAGCAGTTGCGCACGTATTTCGTAGATCCCCAGTTAATGGTCACGATTACCCAGTTCGCGAGTGAGCCTGTGTTCGTTGTCGGAGCTTTCCGCAGCCCGGGAATCTATCCCCTGCAAGGACGCCGGACACTGATCGAACTGCTCACGTCGGTCGGCGGCCTTACTCCGAACGCCAGCCGCCGGATTACCGTGACTCGAAAGATTGAGTATGGTCGAATCCCTCTCCCGAATGCAACCGAATCGGCAGATGGTACTACCACCAGCGTAGAGATCAGCCTGGCCAGCCTGCGGGATAACATCAACCCGGCGGAAGACATTCCCCTCGCACCGTACGACATCATCACCGCAAATCGGGCGGAGATGGTGTTTGTACAAGGCGAGGTGGCACGAGTCGGCGGTTTCGAACTCGGAGAACGGGATTCGATCACGATTAGCCAGATTGTAAGCATGGCGGGCGGACTTGGACGGGACGCAAAGCCGGACAAGGCCGTCGTCCTTCGTCCCGTTCTTGACTCTACGCGCAGGGCAGCGATTCCCGTTAATGTCAAGCGAATCCTCGCCGGCAAAGACCCGGACTTTCCTCTGCTGCCTAACGACATGCTTTATATCCCGACAAACACTGCACGCATCGTCCGTAACAGGGTGCTGCTGTTCACTGTGCCGCCAGCAATCCTTCTGCTGTTCCGGCAAACGCTTTGAACCAGATCCAGGAAGGGGTTCCAACAGTGAGCCTGTCGAACCATTCGGATGTAACTGCGGCTAGTTCGTCCATGTCGGTTAACTACCTTGACCTAGTCAGGAAATACTGGCTGCTGGCGCTGCTCTTCGTTATCCTTGGCGCTGCCGCCGGGTTTCTGTCCGTGGTCTACCAGACGCCCGTCTACCGGGCGAGGGTCATCCTGGAGGTCTTAAACGACAGGTCCAGGAACCCGACGATGCAGGGGCCGGGCATCAGCTCGATCGATATCGAAACGCAGATCACTCTGCTCCGCGGCACATCGTTCGTAAGAACGGTTGTCGAACGAATGCAGAATGAGACTGTTCCTCCGGCACCCGTGCAGAACGACATCTTTTCCAAGCTGCGGACGAAGCTGAAAGCGCAGCCGCAGGAACCCGTGGAGATTATGCGCGAGGCGCTCCAGCGCGCCGTGCAGAGCTACACGGTCCGCCCCATCAATGAGACCCGGTTAATCGAAATCAGCTGCGACTCCACAAGCCCCGACATCGCGGCCGCCTTCGTCAACACTCTTGCCAACGAGTTCGCGGATCAAAGCAACCTGACGGAGGCCCAGAGCGTGCAGCGCGCCCAGCAGTCGCTGCTCGGACAACTGGAGGAGGCAAAGCTGCGCTACCAGGAAGCGGAGGAGCGCCTCCAGCAGTTCGTTGCCAAAAACGGCGTCGTGTTTTCGGAGCAGGACACGCTGGCGGATTCCAAACTTCGCCAGTTGCAAGCCGAGCTCGCTGCAGTCCAAGCCGAAAGGATCTCAAAGCAAAGCCGGCTTGACCTGCTGACAAAGACTCC
>JADGHK010000531.1 GCA_019686145.1 Bryobacteraceae bacterium
TTCTCAATTCTACACTGCCTGCTACAATGCCCCTTTGGCTCAGCAGAATCGATTGTTCCGAGTCGCCATCATCGGTTGCGGTCTGGTTGGCAGAAAGCGCTCCGCCGCGCTCAGGGATGCCACCCTTGTCGCCTGCTGTGATCCTGTTGAGGAGCGGGCAGCGGCACTGGCTAAGCCCTACGGTGCCCGGGTCTATACGGACCCGGCTCCGCTTCTCGAATGTTCCGACATCGACATCGTCCTGATCGCAACGCCGCACCACTTACTCGCGCCGCTCGCGCGCGAGGCGGCGAGCCGGGGCAAGCACGTACTGATTGAAAAGCCCGGAGCGTGCAGAGCAGAAGAGCTCGATCCCGTCGAGGAAGCGGCGAGACGGGCGGGCGTATTAGTGCGAGTGGGATACAACCATCGCTATCACCGGGCGATTCGAAAGGCGAGGGAGCTTGTGAACAGCGGCGCCGTCGGTCCCCTGATGTTCGTGCGCGCTCGCTATGGACACGGAGGACGCCCAGGATATGAGCGAGAGTGGCGCGCTGACCCGGAGATTTCAGGCGGCGGAGAGCTGCTTGACCAGGGGAGCCATCTCATCGATCTTGCGCGCTGGTTCCTTGGCGACTTCCACCACGTGCGCGCAATGACCGGTACATTCTTCTGGGATATGCCAGTGGAGGACAATGCTTTCCTTCTGCTGCGGACAGCCGAAGGTCAGGTAGCTTCGCTCCACGCAAGCTGGACAGAGTGGAAGAACACCTTTTCCTTTGAGATCTATGGACGTACCGGGAAACTCGATATCAGCGGGCTTGGGGGCAGCTATGGGGTGGAACGCGTAGCGCTATATTGCATGACGAAGGAGATGGGACCTCCGCCCACGACAATCTGGGAATATCCAATGGCCGACGATTCCTGGGAGCAGGAGCTGGCCGCGTTTTTCGAAGACATCCGCTCAGGCCGGCAGCCTTCCCCTGGAGTCTCTGATGCCCGGGCAATCCTGCGGCTCATCGACCGCGCGTATCAGGACAGCCGCACGTGATCATAACACGAAGTCCTCTCCGGATCTCTCTAGGCGGCGGCGGTACGGATTTGCCGTCCTTCTACCGGCAATACGGCGGATTCGTCATTGCCGCCGCTATCGATAAGTACGTTTACATTGCCCTGCACGAAACCTTCCGCCAGCAGATCATCCTGAAGTACTCCAGGATGGAAGTGGTCGAAACCGTGGAGCAGATTCAGCATCCGATCGTGCGGGAAGCTCTGCGGATGATGGAGATTGAGAATCCGCACCTTGAAATCGCCAGCATGTCGGATATACCTTCCGGTACGGGACTCGGGTCATCCGGAAGCTTTACCACGGCGCTATTGCGCGCGCTCCACGCCTACCGCAAGAACTTCATTCCCCGGGAGCAACTGGCGGAACAGGCGTGCCGGATCGAAATCGATCTCTTGAAGGAGCCGGTCGGCAAGCAGGATCAGTACATCGCCTCGTTCGGAGGACTTACCTGCCTCACCATTGACCGCAGCGGAGAGGTTTTTGTCGAGCCGCTTAAGATCCCGGCCGAAGCGCTTCATAATCTGGAGGACAACCTCCTGCTCTTCTTTACCGGCTTCACCCGGTCCGCATCCGACCTGCTGCGGGATCAGGACAGGAGGAGCCGCGACGGCGACCGCGAGATGCTGGCAAACCTGCATTTCATCAAAGAGCTCGGCCTGGAGTCGCGCGCAGCGCTCGAGGCCGGAGATCTCCGGCGGTACGCCGAGCTCATGCACATCCACTGGCAGCACAAGAAGCGGCGAACGCCCGGAATGAGCAATTCCTGTATCGACCGCTACTACGAACTGGCGCGCGATAACGGAGCTCTCGGAGGGAAACTCATCGGAGCGGGAGGCGGCGGTTTCCTGATGTTCTATTCAGAGCACAAGACCCATTTACGGCGCGTCCTTTGCGAGGCGGGCCTCCGGGAAGTGCGTCTCCGCGTCGACTTCTCAGGCACCACGGTGATTTCGCAAACATGATGCTGCCCGTCGCGATCCTGGCGGGAGGCCTGGCGACGCGCCTCCGCCCTCTGACCGATTCCATTCCCAAATCGCTTGTGCCGGTGAATGGCGAACCGTTCATCGCCTGGCAACTGCGGCTCCTTCAGAAGTCCGGCCTCAGGCAAGTGGTCCTCTGCGTGGGACACCTTGGGCAGATGGTGCAGGATTTCGTCGGCAACGGTTCGCAGTTTGGTCTTGAAGTGACTTACTCTCACGACGGCCCCGAACTCCGGGGAACGGGAGGCGCCATCCGCAATGCCCTGCCGCTGCTTGGCGGCCGGTTCTTCGTCCTCTACGGCGATTCCTACCTGCCCTGTGATTACGCGTCGGTTCAACAAGCGTTTGAGCGGTGCGGAAAGCTGGCGCTGATGACGGTCTATCGCAATCAAAACTGCTGGGACACGAGCAACATCGAATTTGCCGGCGGACGCATCCTTGCCTACGATAAGATCAACCGAACGGACCGTATGGCACACATCGATTACGGGCTCGGGGTCTTTGATGCCCGCGCTTTTGAGGAGCCGGGGGCAGACCTCGCCTGCATCTATCAAAGCCTGTTGCGGAAAAACCAGCTTGCAGCCTGCGAGATCCATGAGCGCTTCTACGAGATCGGGTCGCTGCAGGGTATCGAGGATCTTTCGGCTTATCTCCGAGAGCAATGAATTTCGCCCGGCAATACCTTCAGGAGACGCAAGCCATTCTCGCCCGGTTGGATGCGGAAGCGATTGAGTCGCTGGCGCGGCTGGTGCACGAAACAAGGGCGGCGGGCGGACGGGTCTTCGTGCTGGGCGTGGGCGGAAGCGCGGCCAACGCTTCGCACTTCGTCAATGACCTGCGGAAGATCTGCGGCATCGAGGCGTACGCTCCGACCGACAACGTCAGCGAGCTTACGGCGCGTACGAACGACGAGGGCTGGCCAAGCGTCTTCGAGGCATGGCTTCGGGTCAGCAGACT
>JADGHK010000532.1 GCA_019686145.1 Bryobacteraceae bacterium
GAGCGGGATGGGCCCAGAGACCCACGGCAAGCTTGCCTCGAACGCCGCGCCGTCCGTAAGTCATTCGCTCGCCGGCCCCCACCATCGCGGGCTCCGTCAATCTCTCTGTTTCACCGTTCCTGCCCGTATCGAAGTAGACGTAGTATGTCCCAGGCCCGGAGGAGAGCCAGCTGATCCGCGCATTCGGCGTCTCCCATCGGACTTTGGCCGGAAGAACTTCCCCGGCGCCCTCTTTCAGGACGCGCACAGAGTCGGGATTAAAGTCTGGCGGCAGGGCTGTGTCCAGCCACGCGGGATAGGATCGCCGGGCCGCGCTCTGCACACGAATTCGATAGTGATTGAGCGTCGGCCACTTCGACCCTTTGCGCTGTTCAATCCGGTACGCCGGACTGGCTCCGCCAATCAGAGAGACCGTAAGGAGCAGAACGGAAACGGCCCTCGTCACCTTCCGATTCCTTTACCCTGCAGCGTTCATACGGCTGGCGATGCGGCATGCGGCTTCAAGGAGCATTGCGGGAATCCGCTGCTCCAGGGCTGGCGTGAGCCGGCTGATCGGCAGAGAGACGCTGATCGCGGCGTCAACCGGCTCTCCGTCGCAGCGAATCGGAACGCCGAAGCAGCAGCCTCCCTGGACGCTCTCTTCGTACTCGCTTGCCCAGCCGCGCTGGCGGACCCGTTCGAGCTCCTCGCGAATTGCTACGGGGTCCGTAATGGTTTTCTCCGTGGTCGCGTAGATTCCGTATACATGCAGCAGTACTTGCAGTTGTTCCGGCGATTGGAACGCCGCGATAGCCTTGCCCAGCGAGGACGCGTACGGCGGAAGTATCCGGTTGCGATAATTCGACATGCGAATCTGCTTCGGGCTCTCCAGAGTATCGACGACGCGGATGTGGTCGTCCATAAGCGCCGCCAGACTGACTGTTTCTGCCAGATCCGCATTCAGAGACGTCATCTCCGGAGCCGCTGCCGCCATCAATCGGCGGATCCGGTCTTTGCTTGCCGGTTGAGCCCAGGGGCGGTTGATCAAATAGTTACCCTCCGCGTTACGAACCGCAAAGCCTGTGGCTTCAAGCGTCCGGAGCAGACGCAGTGTGGATGGCTTACCGAGCTTGATCGCGGCAGCGAGATGGCGCAACGCTCGCGGTTCGCCAGCCGCGAGGATTTCGAGCAGCGCAAGCCCCTTCGCGAGCGCCCGGGATTCAACTCGCGGCGCCCTCGCCGCCAGCGCGCTTCCTGTATTCCCTTCCGGGTTCTTCATATCGTTCCTCCGTTTGCCTCACTAGTCCGCGCCCGTGCTTCCAGCACATCGCGAGTTGCATAGACGGTTCCGGCGGTCAGGAGGCATGCCGCGGCCAACAGATATACAATGCCGGCCAGCGAGATGGCCAATCCGAGGCCATGTGACTGAGCGATCAAGCCGATGACCACGGGCGCCGTACCGCCCCCTGCCAGCCATCCGACGGTATTCATCAGGCCGGCAGAGGTGCCGCGCGCCTCTACCTGCACTACGTCATAAACTGATGCGAAGATATTCGCGTCATAGATTCCTTTAAACAGCCCCCAACCCGTAAGCGCCAGAATCACAGAGGTGATATCCAGAGTCTGACCACACCAAAGCACGAACGGCGCACCTGCGAGGACGCCGAAGCCCTGAACGATCATTCTGCCTCCGGCCATCCGCTGGCGCAGGCGATCCGCCATCCATCCGCCGATCGCTGCTCCGATCAGACTCGCGATCTGCAAAAAGACAGTCGCGGTGAGTCCTGCCATGGCCAGGCTGAGCTGGAAGCGGTCGTAGAGAAACTTCGGCATCCAGGAGAGCATGACCGCGGCGACAAAGTTCGAACATACAAAGCCCGCAAGCAGCAGGCGGAACGACCGGATCGACCACGCGGACGCCAGCACCTTGCGCAATGGAACGGCCTGAGACGCCTTGCCTCCGTCCATCGCCCCTCGCGGCGCCTCATGGAGGTACCGGCGGAGGACCAGGCCGAGAAGCATTCCCAATACGCCGAACACCACAAAAGACCACCGCCAGCCATGGCGCTGGGCGATCAGACCGGCAAAATAACCTCCTCCGATCGTGCCGACATAGACTGCGGTCTGGTGGAGCCCCATGGCTCGCGAGCGGGTATCTTTCGCGTGGTAATCGCTGATCAGCGACATCGACGCTGGGAAATAGAAAGTCTCACCCAGACCTTCTGCTGCGCGGAAGATCAGCAGGTGAGTGAAGTTGCGAGCGGAAGCAGTCGCGGCGCAGATGAAACTCCACGCCTGGAGACCCCAGAGAATCGCCGACTTCCGCTGAACACGGTCAACAATACTGCCAGCGAAGAGCCCCGACAAACCATAAACCCAGGCAAAGGAAGCTCCGACCAGGCCGAGTTGGACCGGAGTCAGGCCCATCTCCTGCTCCAGAAGCGGAAACACGGAGAAGACCGCCTGCCGGTCCGCATAGTTGAACAGCGTGATCAGCCATAGCATCCCGACCAGCGACCATTTGTAGTGCGGGGAGCGCGCTTCCTGCTTCACGACGCAACCTTCCCCGCGGTGGCCTGCTTCGCTCTCTGCCACCAATCTTCCAGCCAGAGCCGAAATGCCCGGGCCTGCTGCTGGCGAAACGCAGATTGAGGTTGGAGGAATTCGGCTGGTGCGAGACCCCGATGTTCCGCAATCTGCTTCAGCCCCCACGGGACCGGAAAACTCTCAAGCTGTTTCAGTAACTCTTCGAAAAGCCCGCCCACGCAGTCGTAAGCTGGCGTGCCCAATGCCTTACGGTTGGTCCAGAGATAGTGGGTCAGTTCGGGAAGCACTCCGGCTACGCCGGATATTATTCCATGGCACAGATCTTCTCTTATCATTTCCAGGAAAACCCCGTCGTTGCCTACAATACGGGCTCCGTCTGTGCCGTTGACCTGGAAGAAGCGGAACATGTCGAGAGTGCCGCTCGAATCCTTCACGCCCACGACATTCGGGCATTCC
>JADGHK010000533.1 GCA_019686145.1 Bryobacteraceae bacterium
CGTTGAAGCTTACGAACGGCTCATCTTGCCGTCCGCGGTTCAGGGACTGGGTGTTACGGTAATCGCAGCCGGAGGTCTGGCTGTGAATATCGTTTCGCTACAAATTTTAGGCAAAGGCAAGTCGGAAAGCCTGAACCTTCGCGGAGCCTGGCTTCACGTCTTCACGGATGCGCTTGGTAGCGGCGGCGCCATTCTCGCCGGACTCTTGGTATGGCGCTTCGGATGGAACTGGGCCGACCCCGCACTGGCGGTCTTGATTGGCTTGCTTGTCATGCACTCATCGTGGTCCCTGCTCAGGGAGAGTGTCGCTGTGCTGATGGAGTCTGCGCCTGGCCATATTGATGTCGATCAGGTTCGAAATAGCATATATTCAGTTCCCGGCGTGCTGGCAATCCATGATCTTCACGTTTGGATGATCTCAAGCGGCATTGTCTCCATGTCCGCCCATGTCGTCGCCGCGGAAAACCGGGTCAGATCCGTCGTGGGAGATATCTCAAAAATAGCCAGAGAACGATTCAACATTAATCACACTACCATTCAGATCGAGACGCCGGAAGGCTGTATCGGATGCGATGGCATCGCCCACCGGTAGGAAATCCTCCTTCACTTTATCCGCAGCTCGAGAGAAAGGTCTTCCAGATCTCCCGGTACGCTCTTTCCATATCGCTGGCGAATCCGGTGTTGTCCGTAAGACTGCTTCCGAGAAGAGTTTGACGAGTTGCTGCACGGCCTCTTCCCGCCGCTCGAACCGCCAGGGCCACGTACTCGTCCGGCGTTTTCGCAACCCATTCTCCTAGGCCGCTCTGCTCGAGCAAACTCACCCCAACTCGAGATACATGAGTGCGGCCGGCGAGCGTGACGACGGGGACGCCCATCAGCAGAGCGTCACACGTCGTTGTCGTGCCGTGGTAGGGAAAGGTGTCAAGCGCCACGTCAACCTGGTTATAAACCATCAGCCGCTCGTGGTCCGGCAGATACGGCAGGAAGGCAAGACGGCTAGAGTCTACGCTGCGCTCTTCAAAGGCTTTTGAGTAGCGGTCGCGGATGGATTGCTCGCGCAGTCCCTTACCTTTCAGGAGTAATCGGGACCCCGGCGCGGCGATCAGAATGCGAGCCCACAAATCGATCAGCGGTTCATTGATCTTGGCCAGATTGTTGAAGCAACCGAACGTGAACGGGCCCTGGGGAGTTTGAAGGGGCGGAGCACTGTCGGGCCCGTAGCAGAGAAAGGTCTTCGGAAGCCGAAGCAGACGTTCCGAGTGATGAGGTTCGGTCTGCCCGGGCGGGTCCGCCCATGAGTCCGTGATCCGGTAATCGATTGTGTCAAGACCGGTTGTATTGGGGTATCCCAACCAGGTGATCTGTAACGGCGCGGGTTTTCTGGCAAAGACGAGGAGCCGGTTGCCGGAGGTGTGGCCGGCGAGATCGACGAGAATGTCAATTTCGTCGCGGCGGATTTGATCGGCCAATTCCTCGTCCGTCAAACGAGAGGAGTCCCGCCAGTGGTCCGACAAGAGACGGAACTCGGCAGTGAAGTCGTCCCGCTTTAGATTGTCCGCATAACAAAACACCTCAACTTCGCGGCGGTCGTGAGCGGCGAGCAAGGGGCGGAGGAAGAAGGCCACCGAATGCCTCCGGAAATCAGCCGATACATAGCCGATGCGCAGCCGGCGGCCGGCGTCTTTGACGGAGGGCCGCTTCGGCCGGCTGGGGCGCAGTGGCAGAGCATGCCGCTCGTTCCAGGCGCGGTGCTCGGCAAAGATCGTCTCGGGGGGAATGGAAGGGCTATAGTGCAGGGCGAGCAGGTAGTTGCTGTGATCGGTCACCCGCTCCGGATGGAGGGTGATGAGGCGGCGGGCAGCTTGGATCGCCTCCTCTGTCTCGCCCCGTAACAAGTGAACGTAGGTGAGATTCGCGAGAGTAAGGCGGGCGTCTGGCGCGAGATGAATCGATTTGCGGCAGGCGTTGAGCGCCTCGTCGAGCAAACCAAGATCAGCGAGGGAAGGAGCAAGATTGGCCCAGGTTTCGGCCGAATTCGGGTGAAGAACGAGGGCTTGCCTGTAACTGGCAACAGCCTCTGTGTCACGGCCCAACAGGTGAAGGACTCCGCCCAGATTAGCGTGTGCCTGATAGTAATCGGGGCGGTGCGAGATGGCTCGCCGGTAGAGCTCGATCGCCTTGAGCGGATCGCCGTGAAACTGCTCCATGAGGGCGAGGTTATTGAGAGCTTCAACGTAATCCGGCTTGAGACGCACCGCCTCCTGATAGCATTCGAGAGCCAGTTGCGTTTCTCCGAGCGGCCGGTATGCATTGCCGAGATTGAGCCAGACGGAAGGCAGATCAGGCCGCAGAAGCCTGGCTTGAAGGAAGCAGTCGCGGGCCTCTGCATGGCGGCCGAGCGCCGCGAGAGCATTGCCCAGCGAGAATAGAGCTTCAAAGTATCCAGGCTTTAAGTGCAGGGCTCGCTGGTAAGACAGAACTGCGCCTTCCGGATTTCCGACGGCCTCCTGTATGGCTCCGAGACTCACGTGAAATAGCGGCTGTTCTGGAGCTGCCTGCGTCGCTTTGTCAATGAGTTCGAGAGCGTTGGACAGGTCGCCCGACTGCTGGCAAAGAAGGCCCAGCAGGTGAAGGGCGTCAGGCTGATCGGGGTTGGCGGAAAGTATAGCCTGATACAACCGGCGGGCTTCGGCCAGGCGGCCGGCGCGATGATGCTCGACGGCGGCCTCAAGGGAAGGAGTTGCAATCATCTGAATGGTGGATCGACACCTTGCAAAAAAAGATTAGCGGGTGCCACACCATGGAAACGGCGCCCGCTAATAATGGGGAGTTGAGGAGATCAGTGATTATCCGCGGAGCAGTGCAAGCACGGCATTGGGAGCTGAGTTAGCCTGCGCCAATGCTGCGATGCCAGCCTGGATCGCAATCTGAGCCTTGGTCAGGTTAGCTGCTTCAGCCGCAAGATCCGCGTCGCGAATT
>JADGHK010000534.1 GCA_019686145.1 Bryobacteraceae bacterium
CCGCCGAGCACGATGGGGATAGGGATGGAATCGCTCTTTGGCCTGCGGCGCGCCTGCTGCGGCCGGCTGGAAAACTTTAACTCCACGCCCTTCGCCTGGGCAATGCGAGAGCCAATGGTCTCCGCGGCGGCGAGCAGGGCCTCTCCGTAGCGCTCCTGACGCAGTGCCGGCCTCATTTGGCGGAGCAGGCTGCCGGCGAAGCCATCGGGAATGATCGGCTCGAGACCGTAGCCGACTTCAAGGCGGCTGCGGCGATCCCCGATCGCAAGCAGCAGCATGATTCCCTGATCACGGTTCGGGTCGTTGATGCCGGCGCCCTTGCTGCCGACTCCCCACTTCCGGAAGATTGTATTCGCTACGTCCTCGATGGGTTCGCCTGCAAGAGTCGGGAGTGTGACGATTGCGAGCTCAGCGCCGGTAGCCCTCTTCAACTCCGCCGCATATTGCTCGAGCCGCTGCCGGCTCTCCCGGTCCACGACTCCCGCGAAATCGCTCACGTAGCCCTGCGGCTTCAGCGCAGCGAAGTCGGCCGCGAGAAGGCTTGCTGACAACAGCACCAGGAGGACCGCAGCGTGCGCGGCTGACGAACGTAGACAAAACGCGGAATCAAAACGAATCCGCTGCTGCCGTTTCATGTAGGTAACTTCAGTTTACTACGCGGGTGTAACGGGCCTCTGCTGCCGCTCAACACACTAAACTGTCTGGGGAAAACTGGAACTCATCCAGGCGCCCGAGGACTGTGAGCGCGATCCGGTCCGGCTGGAAGAACTCTTGCGCGATGCGCTGCACCTGTTCTGCCGTTACCTGCTCGATGCTCTCGGCCATTTGATCCAGACTGAAGAAGCGCCCGAAATAGAGGGCTTGCCGCGCCAGGTTGCCCATGCGGCTGGTGGTCGACTCCAGGCTCAGCATTAGCGAGCCCTTGAGGTGTTCCTTAGCCCGGCGTAGCTCCTCTTCGCTGATTGGGTCCTGCTTGAGCTGCTTGAATTCGTCCAGAACACAGGCGATGACGCGATTTGTCGTCTCCAGCGACGTACCGGCATACACGGCCAGGCACCCCGTGTCGCGGTAGAGGCTGAGTTCAGAGAAAACTGCATAAGCAAGGCCTTGTTTCTCGCGAATGTTCTGGAACAGCCTCGAACTCATTCCCCCGCCGAGGATCGTGTTCAGGATGTAGCAGGCAAAGCGCTGCTCGTGCGGCAGCGGGTACGAGGGAGCGCCCAAACAGACATGAACCTGATGGAGCGATCTCTTGTTGCGGAGCTCGATGGCCGCATGCGTTTTTGGCGCCGGACCCAGGGCTGGCACTTCCCGGACCTTCAGCCCGCCGAACTTCTCTCGTGCCAGATCCACAAGCTTCTGATGGCTCAGATTTCCGGCTGCCGTCACCGTGATGTTGCCCGGGACATAGTAGCGCTGATGGTAATCGCCGATGACATCCTGCCTGAAGCTCTTGATCGTGCGCCGTGTGCCGAGGATGGGTTTGCCGATGGGATGGCCCTTCCAGAAGTTGCTGGAGAAGATCTCATGCACCAGGTACTCCGGGTTGTCGATCTCCATCTTCAGCTCTTCGAGGATGACGCCCTTTTCCTTCTCGATGTCCTCCTCCCGCAACATCGGGTTGAGAACGATATCGGACAGGATGTCTATCGCAAGCGGCAGATGCTCATCGAGCACCTTCACGCTATAGCTGACCAGTTCCTTCGCCGTGAAGGCGTCCATGTGGCCGCCGATGGCGTCGATGACACGCGCGATTTCCTCTGCCGAACGGGTCTTCGTTCCCTTGAAGACCATGTGTTCCAGGAAGTGACAGATGCCGTTTACTTTCTCTGTCTCATGGCGGGCGCCCGTGCCAATCCAGACGCCGACTGAGACGGAGCGAACGTGCGGCATCGTCTCACTGATCACACGGACGCCGTTCTCGAGCGTCGTTAGCTCAACATCCCGGGTTGTAGCGGCTGGAACCATAATGCACCTCTTGCGACTTGAGCCAATGTCCTCATAGCGCGGTTCACTGCACTTTTTCTACGGAAGCAATGCGAAAGCAAGCACCGGCGCAGACCGGCTGCAGTTTGAGCTTCCCACTAAGCGCGGCGGGAAAGGGGAGCGAAATGGCTCAAACGCCTCCTTCCAGTTTACCCCGACTCGTCTGGAGACCGCTCAAGGCGGCCTGTTACACTGGAAAGAATGGTACGGTATTTGCTGGGGATGGAAGTTCCCGAGATTCGCGAGGTCCTCGGCGCCGCCGAACCCGCGTTTCGAGCCCGGCAAGTCTACCACGCCCTCTATCGGGAGCGTCTTCGCGATCTTAGTTTCGCTTCCAACCTTCCAATTCCCCTTCGAAAGCGGTTGCAAGAGGAATGCGGCACTGGGTGGCCCGAGCCTGTGAACCAATTCGAGTCGACAGACGGGACCAGGCGATACCTGCTACGCCTCAAGGATGGCAAGACCGTAGAGACGGTCTTAATGCCGGAAGAGAATCGCGACACAATCTGCATCTCTTCGCAGGTCGGCTGTCCGGTCGACTGCAAGTTTTGCCTCACGGCGCTGATGGGGCTCGAGCGCAACCTGACCGCCGGTGAGATTGTCGGTCAGGTCTTCTACGTCGCCGATGCCCATGCCCTGGACCCTCGCAGCTCCCGGATGAACATCGTGATGATGGGGATGGGCGAGCCTCTTCTGAATCTGCAAAACGTCCTGAAGGCAACACGGATTCTGGTGGATCCCGAAGGCTTCGGAATGTCTCCCCGGCGCATCACCCTGTCGACGTCCGGCATCCTTCCGAAAATCGTGGAGCTGGGGCAGGCCGAGGTCCGGCCGAAGCTTGCGATCTCGCTAAATGCTTCGACCGAAGAACAGCGGCGCGAGCTGATGCCGATCACTCGAAAGTGGCACTTGCGCGACCTCATCGAGGCGTGCCGCGCTTACCCATTGCGTCCGTGGGAGCGGCTCACCTTCGAGTACGTTCTGCTCAGGAAC
>JADGHK010000535.1 GCA_019686145.1 Bryobacteraceae bacterium
GGACAGCATTGTCAACCGTCTTTACGTCTCCGACGGGAAGCAGGCGACGCTCTTCATCGGCTACTTCAAGTCGCTCAAGAGCAACTACGGACCGCACTCTCCGCGGTACTGTCTGCCGGGAGCAGGCTGGCTTGCGCGGCTGACTGACAAGATCTCCATCCCGATCGCCGCATCGGGGGATTCGTTGACAGTCAACCGCTACATCATGGAGCGGGGAGAAAACAAGATTGTCGTCCTTTACTGGTATCAGAATCACGCACGAACCTGGACCGATGAAATCACGGCGAAGATGCTCATGCTGCCCGACATCGTGCGGTACAAGCGCTCCGATGTTGCTCTCGTCCGAGTGGTTTCGCCGGTGAAAGGAGTTGTCCCTCCGAACCAGGCCGCGGCTCCGGCAGTCAACTTGATACAAGAACTCTATCCCACACTTCGTACCCTTCTTTCCCAGTGATGGCGCCTACTTCCAACATCCTGAGAGTTGTTCACCTAAACCCTTCCGGTCAGCTTGGGGGCGCCGAAACGAGTCTTCTCACGTTGCTTACAAGCATCCGGGAGGCAGGTTTTGAGGTCGCCCTAATCCTGGGGGAGGACGGCCCCTTCCGCGAGCGAATGGAGCGTCTTGGCATTGCGGTTCATGTTCTTCCCTTGCCCGAAGGCCTGGCTCGCCTGGGCGATTCTGCGTTGTCAGGCCGCGGAAGACTTGCCCGCGTCGCCGTGCTGATATCCGGAGTCCTCTGGGCCATCCCCTATGGCTGGAAACTCGCATCCGCCATCAGGCGTCTTCGGCCAAGCCTGATCCACACCACTGGCTTTAAAATGCACATTCTCGGAGCCTGGGCGAAACCGGCTTCGACCCCGTTGCTCTGGCACCTTCAGGACTACGTCGGAAAGCGGCCGCTCATGCGAGGGTTGCTCGCCTGGCACCGCCGCTTCTGTTCGCTGGCTATCGCCAATTCCAGAAGCGTCGCACTCGATCTCGAGCGGCAGTGGGGCAGCCGGCCGCAAGTCGTCACTCTGCCCAACACCGTCGACGTCGACGTCTTTGCACCGCACGGCCCCCGGCTTGACCTCGATAAGCTGGCTAACCTTCCGCCGGCTCCGCCTGGAACGGTTCGAATCGGCCTGCTCGGGACCTTCGCCCGCTGGAAGGGACACCATGTCTTTCTGCGAGCCTTATCCCTTCTCCCGGCAGATCTCCCGTTTCGAGCCTACATCATCGGCGGTCCCATTTACCGGACCGGAGGGAGCCAGTTCACGTTCGATGAGCTAAACGCGGAAGTCAAACGGCTTGGGCTGGGAGACCGGGTCGGTTTCACCGGGTTCATCGGACAGAGCGCCGACGCCTTGCGCGCCCTCGATGTGGTCGTTCACTGCAGCACCGAACCGGAGCCGTTCGGCATGGTCATCATCGAGGGGATGTCCTGTGGGAAAGCGGTCATCGTCAGCCGCGCGGGAGGCGCTGCTGAAATCATTGAGGACGGCGTGGATGCGCTGTGTCACACGCCAGGCGATGCCGAGGAGCTGGCCGCTCAGATTGAGCGGCTGGTGAGAGACGAGGATCTTCGCCTGCGGCTTGGCGCAGCCGGCCGGTGCAAAGTTGAAGCGCGGTACGCCAGGTCGCTGCTCCAAAGAGAGATCGCGAGTCTGTATGAACAGCAGTGCTTGCAGTCCGGGCATTTGACTCCGTCTGTAGCAGGAGGGGCCGAGTGATGCGAGTCCTGCACCTGGGCAGCGGCAACATGTACGGCGGAATCGAAGCCATGCTCGTCGCGATGGCATCGGCTCGTCCGGCGGGCATCCATCTCGAGCAGGAGTTCGGTGTTTCCTTTGAAGGCAGGTTCAGTAGCGAGCTAAGATCCGCTTCGGCTCGGGTGCACCATTTCGGAGAGGTCAGGACAAGCCGCCCTTGGACCGTTGTTGCCGCCAGGCAGCGGCTTCGCCGCCTGCTGAGAAAAGAGCAGTTTGATGCAGTGATCTGCCATGCTCCGTGGACGTTCGCCATCTTCGGACGGGCAGTCGGACGTTCCAATCACCCTGACTTGATCTTTTGGGCTCACAACCGGCCGGAGTCGGATCACTGGCTGGACAGATGGGCTTTTCGCCGCCCTCCCCGCAGGGCGATCTGCAACAGCAAGTGCACTGCCGAAGCGCTGCGTCAACGCTTCCCCGATGCTAAGTTGCGCGTCATTCACCCTCCCGTGGCTCCAATCAAGACACTGCTCACGGGGGAAGAACGCCGTCAACTGCGCTTGAGTCTTGGCGCAGCCGATCGTGACGTTGTCATCATTCAGGCCAGCCGGCTGGAGCGTTGGAAGGGACATAGTGTTCTTCTGCAAGCGTTGGCTGAGATTTCGGATGTGCCAAGCTGGGTCTGCTGGATCGCTGGAGGACCCCAGCAGCACACAGAGAAAGCGTATCTCGACGAAATCCTTCAGTTGGCAAAGTCGCTTGGAATCGCGGCTCGTGTGCATTTCCTGGGTCAGCGATCTGATGTTCCGAAACTGATGCAGGCTGCCGACATTCATTGCCAGCTGAACGACGGCCCGGAGCCGTTTGGTGTTGCGTTCATCGAAGCGCTGGCGGCAGGGATACCTGTCGTAACGACAGCGATCGGCGGCGCTGTTGAAATCGTGGACTCCAGTTGCGGCATCCTCATCCCTCCGGGCGACTCCAGGGAAGCGGCCGCTGCCCTTCGGGCCTTGATCACGAATCAGGAATTGCGCCGGCGGTTGGGAGAAGCAGGACCGGCCCGCAGCCGGCAACTCTGTGATCCATCCGCACGACTGCGGGATTTGGCGGAGTTCCTGGCGTCATGAAGGCTTTGCAGTCGTGGGTTCTCGTCGCCGGCGGGTTCCACCGCCGGGGCGGAATGGACAAAGCAAACATAGCACTCGCGGAGTACTTGCTTGAGAGAGGAGCCAAGGTGCATCTGGTGGCACATGATGTCGATTCGTCGCTGGCGCTGCAC
>JADGHK010000536.1 GCA_019686145.1 Bryobacteraceae bacterium
ATTTGTGGGTCACCCCCGCCGAGCCCGACCCGGCTTCGCTCAGTCCTGCCGACCGCATCGAACGCTGGCAGCGAAAGCTGCTCGACCTCTCCCTGAGAAACAGCCTCCTGAATTTTCGACGAAGTAAGCGGGCTGTTACATTTGAGGTGCCAGACCCGGGCAAGCTCGAGGATGTTCTGGCAAGTGGTCAGACGCTACGTATCCTTCCGCGCCCTGAGCTGATGTACGGCGCTGACCCGCGAAGCCGAACTCTGCTCGAAGGCAGGACGCACGAGGATGTCCGCAAACAGCACGCTCTCGAAGGACTCTCAAAGCGGGAGATTTTCGCAACGGTTGGGCAAGAGGAACTGGAGTCCACACTGGTAAATTTGTATCGGTCCGCGCGCTCGTCCCTAGAGGAGGGAGGTGCGACTACGCTTTTCCTCGCCTTAGGGTTTCTGGTCTGGAACCAGCAAGGCAAGGAGCAGAAGTATCGCGCTCCCCTCCTTCTCATTCCGGTTACTCTCAGCCGCCGGAGTGTGCGATCAAGCTTTACGCTGTCGCTCCACGAGGATGAACCCCAGTTCAATCCGACGCTCATCGAAATGCTTCGCCAGGACTTCCAGCTGGACATCGGGATTCCGGAGGGGGAGTTACCGAAGGATGATTCCGGACTCCACGTAGCAGAGATATGGGGCCGCGTTTCCGAAGCAATCAAAGATATCAAGGGCTGGGAAGTCGTCCCAGATGTGGTACTTTCCACCTTCTCGTTCGCCAAGCACCTGATGTGGAAGGACCTGGTCTACCGAACCGACCAGCTCCGCGAAAACCCGGTCGTCCGGCACCTCATTGACACGCCCCGTGAGACCTATCGTTCGGATATCGCCTTCGTCGAACCGGGAGAGCTGGACCGCGAGTGTGATCCCCGAGAAACGTTCTGCCCGCTGCCGGCCGACTCCTCACAGCTCGCCGCCGTCATGTCCGCCTCGCGCGGCAAGGACTTCGTCCTGATCGGTCCGCCTGGCACTGGCAAGAGCCAGACCATTGCCAACCTGATCGCACACTCCATTGCTACGGGCAAGCGCGTCCTCTTTGTGGCGGAAAAGATCGCCGCGCTTGAAGTGGTGTATCGCCGTCTGCGCGAGGTTGGGCTGGATCAATTCTGTCTTGAAATCCACTCCTCCAAGGCGAAAAAGGCATCGGTGCTCGCGGCGCTGGGCGCCGCGTGGGAGGCGCGCGGCCCTGCCGACCCGGAGACATGGGAACAAGAGGCACTCCGCCTGAAGGCGCTGCGCGACGAACTGAATCGCTACGTTGAGCGGCTGCACCAGCGACGGCACAACGGGTTGACCGTCCACCGCGCCCTCGCGCATGCAATCTCCGGGCATGATGTGCCGGTTGTCGATTTTCCATGGCCGGACCCCTCTGGGCACGATGTTGCCGCTGTGGAAGGATTTCGCCGCACAATCGCGAAGCTGGAGACCCACGCCGAGGCGTTTGGCGCCGAGGAACTGATCCGAACGCCGCTGCTGCCGGTTGGACAGAAGGAGTGGAATCCGCTGTGGAAAGACGACTTCCTCCGCGCCGTAAAGGAGGTGCAGGCTGCGGCGGAGAAGGTCGCGGGATGCTACCAGCGGCTGGCGGAAGTCTCGGGCGTACCTTTAGGGGCCGCACTGACCGCGCCGGAGCGTGCCGCGGTTGCGGAACTTGCAGCCGCGCTTCCGGCGTGCGTCGGGACGGGATGGTCGTTTACGGCACGTGCGGATCTGGCTCGCCTGATTGCCCAACTGCGCGCGGCTTCCGCGATTGTTGGTGAGCATCGCGTCCTTACGGCGCGTATCGGGGAGCCGTGGCCCGATCGGGTAGCGGCGGCCTGCCGCAAAGGGATCGAGCTGCTCCGCGAACGGGAGGCACAGCGGGCGTCCCTGCCGGCGCCGTGGCCCCGCATTGTCATGGACGAACTCGAGCGCGGCATTGCGCTTCTCGAGCAGATGTCCGAGGAGCAGCGTAAGCTTTCTGTTTCATACGACCCGGCGCGGGTGGACGCAACAGCTCTCGAGAGAGAGTGGCGGAAGGCGGTGGAATCGTTCTGGCCGATGTCGTTCTTCGCGAGACGGCGGATTCAATCTGCGCTAGCGGCTGCGGTTACATCGGGCGGACGGCCGGACCCAGCGAACGATCTGCCGGTTCTGTCACGGCTCCAACGGATGCGGGCTGAAGTTGCCTCAATCGATTTACGTCTTCTGCCACCGGAGGTCTGGTCAGGGCTCAAAACGAGCGTTGATGCGGCGAAGGCTGCCCTGCGACTTCAGAAGGGCTTGGCGTTGATCCGGGATGATGTCCGGTGGCAGGCGGAAGGAGTTGAATTGATTGAGGCCGGATTTTGCGGCGCGGCTTTGAAGCAAACGCTCGATTCGATCCAGAAGATAGCAGCCATCGATTCGGAACTCGATCAACTCGAGTGGCTTTCGGCCGCCACCGAAGGGCTCTGGTCGGCGACGAAGACCAAGATCGACGTGCTCACGGCCGCCCTCGACTTTTGCGAAGATTGGCGCTCGGGCTCTCTACACCGTGAGCATGATGCCGTAATCCGCGGCGACTGCGGCGAGTCACTGAGGATGCAGTGCAACCTTCTTCGGGAACGCGCCCGGGTTGAAGCTCGTCTTGCGAATTATTCCTATCTGGAGGGAGAAACGAGCGGTTTCTGGCGTGGTCTCCAAACCGATCTGGACGAGGTCGCTCGCGCAACGGAGTTCGCCGCGGTGCTGGAACGCACGATTCCAGTGTTCGCGCACACGGAGAGCAACGTTTCTCTCACCCGGGCGGCCGTCGATCGCCTGTGCCGGTCGGAAATCGGTGCCGAAGCGGTTCGCGAAGCGTCTGATGCGTTTAGGGCGGCCTCGGCTGAACTTGCTCCTGCGATCGGCAAGATGGCTCAGCTAGGCTTCTTCGCTGAGTCCCACAAGACGGCTTTCGAGTC
>JADGHK010000537.1 GCA_019686145.1 Bryobacteraceae bacterium
GTCCGCCTGCGCCGGCGTGAAATCCCGATAGGCAAGGCCTTTTTCGAAGATGGCCAGGGCCATCTTTCGATGCAATTCCAGCCGCTCCGACTGGCGATAAAACTCATCCCATCCCAGCTCCAGCCACCGGAGCCCTTCGTAAATGGAGTTCAGCGACTCTTCTGTGTTGCGCTCGATATCCGTGTCATCGATGCGCAGAATCATCGTGCCCTTATGGCGGCGGGCGTACAGCCAGTTGAAAATGAAGGTCCTGGCGCTACCGATATGCAAATAGCCGGTGGGGGAAGGCGCAAAACGAACTCGAGGCATCAAACCTTCAGTATAGCGTTAAGAATCCGCTCGGAATGCTTCGAGGCGTTGATAGAGGTCTGCAAACTGTTCGAGGGAAAGCTGCTCGGCGCGCAGGCCGGCCTCGGACTGTGCATCGAGCGCCTGCTGGCCGTAGAGCCGGGAAAGATTGTTGCGGAGCGTCTTGCGCTTCTGGGCGAAGCAGGCCCGCAGGAAGGTGAGAAATCGGGAAGCGTCGGTTATGCCGAGGCGCTCGCCAGCGGGTTCGATCGTGAGGCGGACAACCGCGGAATCGACTTTGGGAGGCGGGGAGAAGGCGCCGGGCGGAACCTTGAAAAGCATTTCGGGCCGGGAATAAAAGCGGGTAAAGACCGAAAGATACCCGTAGTCGCGGCTGCCGGGACGGGCGGTAATCCGCTCAGCGACCTCCTTCTGAACAAGAAAGACGGCGCGGCGCAAAGGGGGACCAAGGGGGAGCACCTTTTCGAGGATCGGCGACGTGATGTAGTAGGGTAGGTTGCCGGCGATGACCGTGGCCGGCCACTGCCGGAGATCCGTGGCAAGGATATCTTGTGCGATGACCGTGAGGCGGGGCTCTTCCGCATACGCCTCCGCAAGATGCGCCGCCAGGTCCTTATCGATCTCGATAGCAATCAGATGCTCCGCACGGCGGAGCAGGTGGCTGGTAAGCGCGCCTTTGCCCGGTCCGATCTCGATAACAAGCGGTTCCGCCTCCGGGCACGCCGCCGAGGCGATCCGCTCGAGAATGCACGGGCGGATGAGAAAATGCTGTCCGAGGCGGCGCCCGGCCACCTAGCCCTTTACGTCCACTTGGGTGCCGGGCCGGAAGGAGAGCCGCACGCGGCCGTAAGTCGGCCTGCCGAAGGTTGTGGCCGGGGTGAACTGCACGAACAACAGGTTATTCTCGATCATGCTGCGCACCCCATGGTCCTCCATCCAGTGCTGTCCACTGACGACCTTATAATCGATCACGCGCCCTTGACCGTCGATGTTGACGTCGAGAAGAACCTCGTCGATGCTGGCCCCGAACAGGCTGCTCTTAACCGATGCGCTTCTGTAGAGCGTGATGGGCACATCCGCGATGGCGGAGTTTGATCGCAGAGCAAAAGTGGGTAAGAGCATGCCGAACAACAACATTGCCGAGCAAAGCCCGCCGGCGAAAGGAATGGCCAGCGGCCGCATCAGGTTGGCCACCATCAATTCGCCTTTCTCGCAGAGCCGCCGCAGTGTCGCCTGGAAACGATTGCCTGCCGAGGCACGAGCGTGCTCGCGCGAGGCAATCACCCTAAGGGAAGTCGTCAGGTAGGCCGGAACAGGCTTCACGGGCAGTGCGCGGAGCGACATTCGCATCCTGCGCATTTCCTGGCACTGGATTCCGCATCGGATGCAACTCTCCAGGTGCCGGGACACCTCCAGGTGCTCCTGTTCGGGCAACCTGAGATCCAGAAACTCGGAAAGTCTGTCAGCGATAGTCTGGCACTTCATGGGACCCATCTAATCGGCGTGCTGGGGCGTCAACTGCATCGCCGGCGCCATTTCCAGCCGCTCCGTCAAAATCTTCCGTAAAGCCTCGCGCCCGCGCAGGATGCGTGACTTTACCGTACCGAGTGAAATCTGGAGAACTTCTGCAATCTCTTCGTAGCTGAGGTCTTCGATATCACGCAGGATGACTGCCGTCCGGAACGTCGGATTCAACTGAGCGAGCGCTTCCTCGATCAGCTGGTGCGTCTCGGCTCCGACGGCGATGTCATACGGCGATCGGCCGTGATCGGACAGGCATTCGCTGTAGCTGGGCGAGCCTTCCTCCTCCGCTTCCAGTCCAACCTCCTGACGTTTATGACGTGTGAACCACCGCCGCTGGTTATGCGCTTCATTCACGGCGATGCGGTAAATCCATGTCTTCAGGCTGCTTTGTCCCCGGAAGCTGCCAACCGAACGGAACACCTTGAGGAAAACCTCCTGAACGACGTCTGCCGTTTCCGTGGGATCGTTCAGCAGCCGCGCAACGAGGTTATAAACCGGGGTCTGGTACTGCAGGACGAGCTGCTCGTAGGCTCTGTCAGAACCCTCTCTGAGCCCTTCCAGCAAGTGATAGTCTTGCGCTTGGAAATCGAATGACGCGGAAGCTCCTACCGAATCGAAGTAGGAGTCGCAATCGAGCCTGATAGTATGATTGGCCACAAATCCAGCCTCAGCAACATTGTACTTCGGAACAACCTGCAGCCTACGAAGTGTTAGACAACGCAGTCGCCGATTTTGTTCCTTCCAGCCTACACGATTGCGCCGCATCGAGGGAGTGCTATAAAAATGGCAGGACCGCCCAAGCTATGCCGAGCCTCCTCAGTCTGGCGCCACTCTTCCTGATCGCTCTCGCCGCGGCTGCCTCAGACCTTCATCACGCTGCCCGCGCAGGGGATCTCGAGAAGGTGAAGGCGCTCCTGCGCGAAGGAGCCCCGGTGAATGCCCGGGATTCGCTCGGCGGCACGGCGCTGCACGACGCGGCATGGGCTGGGGAACGGGAAGTGGTGGAAGCCTTGCTCGACGCAGGAGCCGACGTCAACGCCGAGCACACGGAGGCAGGCTCTACACCTCTCCACTACGCCGTCATCACGAATCACCTCGAGATCGTGAAGCTCCTGCTTTC
>JADGHK010000538.1 GCA_019686145.1 Bryobacteraceae bacterium
GCCGCCCCGACGCGCTAAGCTGAGGTGATGTGAGCTCCCTGATTCACGAAAATGCTGCGGTTCCCCAAAAGAGCATCGTCGACCGTGCGCTGTCCCTCTTTACGACCGTCAGGGCGGGGGAGGGAGCCACAGCGCTCCTGCTCGGGCTGAATGTCTTTGTTCTGCTGGCCTCGTACTATCTGTTGAAAACCATTCGGGAAGCGCTCATCCTGGCTGAAGCGGGCGCGCAGGTGAAAAGCTACGCGTCTGCCGTCCAGGCCGTGCTGTTGTTACTGGCGGTTCCTGCTTACGGCCTTGTCGCCTCCAAGGTGAATCGAACGAAGCTGATCTCTCTGGTCACCGGGTTCTTCATCAGCAATCTTCTCCTGTTCTACGTCTTCGGGAAGGCGGGCTTTAACGAGGGCGTTGTCTTCTTTCTCTGGGTCGGAATTTTCAACAATTTTGTCGTTGCGCAGTTCTGGGCGTTCGCCAACGATCTCTATACCGAGGAGCAGGGCAAGCGCCTGTTCCCGGTAATCGGCGTCGGCACCTCTCTTGGCGCGGTCCTGGGAGCCTGGGGCGCAAAACGCCTGTTTGGCCCGCTGGATGCGTACCAGATCATGCTCCTTGCCAGCGCCGGTCTGATCATTTATATCGGACTCACCATTCTGATCAACAGGCGCGAATCGGCGGCTCCGGCTTCGCGCCAGCGTCAACTGGCGGCAAAACCGCTGGGCAGCGAAGGAGGCTTCCAACTGGTCCTGCGCAGCCGCTATCTGCGGATGATCGCCCTCCTCATCCTCGTGCTGAACGTGGTCAACACCACCGGCGAATTCCTCATCGGCGATCTGGTGCTCCGCGCCGCCGAAGCGGAAGTCGGGGCGGGGGACGACCTGGAGGGGCAGCGGAAGGCCTTTGTGGGCCGATTTTACGGCGATTTCTTTTTCTGGGTGAACACGGTAAGCCTCTTGATACAGATGTTCGCCGTCTCTCGGGTATTCCGGTACATCGGCGTCCGCGGCGCGTTATTCGTGCTGCCGCTGATTGCCCTTGGCGGGTACTCACTGCTCGCCTTCTACCCGATGCTGGCGATCGTCCGGGGCGCCAAGATCCTGGAAAACAGCACGGATTACTCCCTGCAGAACACGATCCGGCACGCCTTGTTCCTCCCTACAAGCAGGGAGGCGAAGTACAAGGCGAAGGCCGCCGTGGATACCTTCTTCGTTCGGATCGGCGATATGTTGCAAGCTGGAGTGGTTGCTATTGGATCCGCTCTCTCGTTTACGGTCACGCACTTCGCCTATGTGAACATCGCGCTCGTGTGCGTCTGGCTGGGACTCGCGGCAGCCCTTTACCGGGAGCACAAGCGGATCACGGAGGCCAAGGCCGTAGCTGCGCCAGCCTAGCTATGACATACGGGCCGCTGAGTCGTCCAGCTTGCCCGAGGACTCGGCGGCAAACGGGTTGAAGTTGGTGGCGTCGTCGTAGACGTCCACCCCTTCCGCCTTTTTGAGGGAATTCACCACAAAGTAGGTCAGCGGCGTGGCCGCGGCCTCATACAGCACCTTGCCGAGATAGCCGGACAGGATCAGATTCGGAATGGATCCCTGGCTCGACGTCCCGGCGAATGCAATCACCATGACGATGATCGTGTCGACGAGCTGACCAACCATCGTGGACCCGATCGTCCTCACCCACAGCATCCTTCCATTGGTGAGGAGTTTGAGGCGCGCCATCACGAAGCTGTTGCTGAATTCTCCGGCCCAATAGGCGAGAAGGCTGGCGACCACCATTCGCGGGACGAAATTGAAGACTGCCTCAAAAGCCGCCTGATTGCCCCAGTCCGGCGCAGGAGGCAGGGCGACGATGATCATGCCCATGACCGACAGCAGAGCCGACGCAAAGAATCCGATCCAGATGGCCCGACGGGATCCTGCGTAGCCGTAAACTTCGGTGAACACGTCGCCAAAGATGTACGTGATTGGGAAAAGGAGCTGCGCTCCGCTGATGCGGAATGGACCGACGGCGCAGATCTTCTGCCCGATCAGATTGGAGACGATCAGGATGACGACGAAGATGTGCAGGAGCGTTTCGTAATGGCGGAAGTCCCGCAACCGCTTGCGGCGGGCGGATGTGGGAAGAACATCGGTCGAAGGCGTTTCCATTGGGGTCCCTAGTGTAGTGCAAGGAGCACGGGCGTTCTGAGGATTCCGATTACTGCTTCCGCACAGCCGCTTCTCCGGGCTGATTCAGTCTGCTATGAGAGCGGCTGTAGCCGAAGTAAATGGCCAAGCCGATAAACAGCCAGATGAACAGCCGCAGCCATGTTTCCACGCCAAGCCCATAAATCAGGTAAACCGTCGTAGCAATTCCCATGACGGGCACGAAAGGCACCAGCGGAGTGCGGAACGGACGGGGCAGGTCCGGATGGGTCTTGCGCATGACCATGATGCCAATGCAGACGAGCATGAACGCGAAGAGCGTTCCGATGCTTGTCATCTCTCCGACGATTTGAATCGGCGCCAGTGCGGAAAAGAGGCTCACAAAAGCCATGAACAGAAGGTTGCTGCGCCACGGCGTGCGATAGCGCGGGTGAATGTCGCTGAAAACCTTTGGCAGCAGACCGTCCCGGGACATCGAGTAGAAGACACGGCTTTGACCGAGCAGCATCACGAGGATGACGGAGGAGTATCCCGCAATGATTGCAAGCTTGATCGCGCTCTTGAGCCATGGATAGTCCGTTCGATCGATGGCTACAGCAACCGGCGCAGCAACATTGAGTTCCGTGAACGGAACCATGCCCGTGAGCACGTGGGCAAAGGCGACATACAGCGCCGTGCAGATGAGCAGGGAGCCGATGATCCCGATTGGCATATCGCGCTGCGGCCGTTTCGCTTCCTGGGCGGCCGTGGAGACGGCATCGAATCCGATGAATGCAAAGAAAACAATGCCGGCGCCGCGGAGAATGCC
>JADGHK010000539.1 GCA_019686145.1 Bryobacteraceae bacterium
ATTATTCAGCCCACCGCCACTCACCTTGACATCGGGGACCAGCTTTGCAATCGGACCCCAGCCAAAGCGCGACGGCCGGGTGCGCTTGTAAAAAGCCGTGAGCGTTTCGACGGGTTCAGGTTTGGTCAGGAACGTCACGGCCAGCCACGCGGCTGTCGTGATGCTGACAGTGAGAATCATGATCCAGGCGAAATCGACGGGCTGATCACTGTCCAGTTTCATTGCGGTCTGAAGAAATACAGACACGATGAAGGCCACAGTCATCGCGGCGATCTCGCTATAGGCATTGATGCGCCACCAGTACCATCGAAGCAGGAGGACGCCTCCCGTCCCGGCCCCCGTCACAATCAGAAGCTTCCAGGCGCCGGCAACCGAGTCCATGTAGAAGGTCACGATTACGGACAAGATTGTGAGCACTACTGTCGTCCATTGCGAGACGAGAACATAGTGCCTGTCTGACTCATTGGGCTTTAGAAAGCGCTTGTAGAAATCGTTGACCAGATAACTGGCGCCCCAATTGAGCTGCGTCGAGATCGTTGACATATAAGCCGCTGCAAAGGCGGCGATCATAAGACCCCGGAGCGACGGAGGCAAATGATCGATCATCACACGGATGTAGCCGGTTTCGGGATCCGCGAGGCCCGGATAGAGAATCATGGAGACGAGCGCCACCAGGATCCATGGCCACGGCCGGATCGCATAGTGCGCAATATTGAACCACAGGGTGGCGAGCATGGAATGCCGCTCGTCCTTGGCGCAGAACATCCGTTGCGCAACGTAGCCGCCCCCTCCAGGTTCCGATCCGGGATACCAGGTGGCCCACCAGTTGAGGGAGATATAGACGAAGAAGGTGATGAGCGGCATCCAGGGAGAATTGAGGTCCGGAATAAAGCTCAGCACGGAACCTTCACTTCCTGTCGCGACGCCTCGCATCTGGTCAATTGCGACAAGTTTCTCCCTCATGGCGCCGATGCCACCCACGGCCTGGACGGCCACCACCGCCAGCGCGATCACCATCCCCATTTTGATGATGAACTGAAAGGCGTCTGTCACAAGGACACCCCACAAGCCCGCCATAGCTGAGATTAGCGAGGTAAGAGCGATCAGGCCGATGATGAGCGCCAGCGCCGTCACCTTATCTACGCCGAGCACGAGCATCAGAATCTTTGCCATCGCGAGATTGACCCAACCGAGGACGATGCAGTTGATGGGCACCCCGAGGTAAAGGGCACGGAAGCCGCGCAGGATGGCAGCAGGCTTCCCCGAGTAGCGGATCTCTGAGAACTCGATGTCAGTCATGACGCCGGAGCGGCGCCAGAGGCGAGCGTAGAAGAATACAGTCAGCATGCCGCTCGCTACAAAGTTCCACCACAACCAGTTACCGGCAATACCATACCGCGCTACCATTCCGGTGACAGCAAGAGGCGTATCCGCTGCAAACGTCGTGGCCACCATGGAGGTGCCCGCAAGCCACCAGGGAACGTCGCGCCCGGAGAGGAAGAATTCAGTGATGCTTTTGCCGGCTCGCGTTCGATAGTAAAAGCCGATCGCGAGGTTAAACAGGAAGTAGAGGGCTACAAAGAGCCAGTCCAGGGTTGTCAGTTGCACAGAAATACTAGTGTAACGGGTATTTTAGCCGCAAAGGCGGGGATTCGCCGGTACTCTGTGACGGGAATTCGCCGTTGGGCAGTTAGGGATCCGTGTGATACTGTAAAGGTTCATTTCGGGGCCGCTTCAGGAGAGTGTATGAAAGCCCTCGGCATCGCGCAGGCGAAGGGACTGGCGGGCGCTTTGAAGCTGCCGATGCTATGGTCAATCGGCGTTGGTCCTGAGATGATACGGACTGTAACGGCCGGCGATCTGGCCAGTGTAGATGTCTTTGCAATCGCCCCACGCCCATGAAGCAAAATCTTGATTCTCTGAGGGATGAGATCCAACGGTACCTCGAAACGGAGGGTTTCGTTGTATTTCACGGCTTTAGCCGGTCGCTCGAAAGCAGCTCCTTCATTCGATGGAACACACGCCTTCGGCCCGACTATCACGGGTTCCTGGAAGTTGCCCAAAAAGTCGGAGCGCCCATCATCGTTTTCTACGCTGCCGAATTCGATACCTCCCTCGTGGACGAGGCGCTGGAGGATCTCGAAGGGGCTGACCTCCCGCGCGAGGAGAAGCGCGACTACGAGCGCCGCCTGCGCGAAATGCGCCTCTATGAGGGCTTTACGTACGAGATCGAGCTGTCGTTCGATCACCAAGGCCGGACGTACGTGTACAAGCTGGCAACCGACTGGTACGACGAGCTGAACGACATTATGGACGAAATCGACTCGGCCGTCCCCGAAGAGGAAGAAGACAATCCGCTGGGCGGCTACTACTTCAACAACTGACGGGCATGGAGCAGCGCGCCCGTTGGAAGTTACCGTCGCTCGATTGCCAGCCTGCCGGCCAGCTAGCCGCCGCCCTGGGCATCCAGGCGCCCGCAGCTCGCGTGCTGTGGCAGCGGGGGTACCGCGATCCCGATTCGGCCCGCCGCTTCCTCCATCCGTCTCTTGCCGATCTGCATGATCCCTTCCTGTTGAAGGACATGGAGGCTGCCGCGGAACGGATCCGCCGCGCCGTCGCAGGCGGCGAGAAGATCCTCTTGTATGGGGACTACGACGTAGACGGCACTTCCTCAATCGTCATCCTGAAAAAGGTCCTCGATCTGGCCGGCGGTACGGCCAGCTTTCACGTGCCGCACCGTTTGCGGGATGGATACGGCATGCGTCCGGAAGTCGTCGAGCGGGCTGCCGCGGAGGGCGTGACGCTCATCATCAGCGTCGACACCGGAATCCGGGCGGCCGAGGTTGTACGCCACGCCGCCGCGCATGGCATCGACTGCATCATTACGGACCATCATCTTCCCGAGGACGAACTTCCTCCCGCTCTTGCCGTCATCAATCCGAACCGTC
>JADGHK010000540.1 GCA_019686145.1 Bryobacteraceae bacterium
GCGATGAGCGCAGTCCCCAGCATCGTGTGGAACAGGACAAGCCAGTCGATTGCCCCGAAGCCGGCGCCGGGTAAGCCGAAATAGTAGCCGATTCCTGTGCTCATCAGGATGAGCCAGGTGATCCTCGGCTTGGTAAGCTCGATGTAGTCTCTCATTCGGTTACAGCCGCACCGCTCCCCAGAACTCTAATCGGCCAGGCCCGCACTTTCCTCTGGTCACGAGAAATCGAGAGTACTGCTGCGGCCGCGGGTTACCCGTAATCCTGTAGATGACCAAGTTGGAGAATCGTTGCACGGTCCCGCTTCCTGCACACCCTCTGAGCTTCTATTGTACTATTGCCAGACAGTAATTTGTGCAGTTCTTGTGCAAAAGATAGCTCGGTCGGGCTGTCCGGCCGCGCTGCTGTCAGAGGAAGGTGAGCTAAAAGAGGGGGTAGGCGGCTGGCGCCTTAGCGCCGCACTGACCAATCGTTTCCAGCCGTTCTACTCTCCTCTCCAGCTGGGCAGCCCCTTCCTGCACACGCCGCGCCTTCTCTTCCACCGCGTCTTCGACCCGTTTGGCCCACTCCTGCGCTCTGCTTTCCAGCCGCGATATACTACGCTCAACCCGGTCGCAAAGCGTAAACCTGCATGTTTGAGACGAACGAGAGGCTGCGGTTTCGGATAAGAGGATTGGGCGATGGCCGTAGCCACGCCCGGCCGGTCCATATGCGCAGCCGGCGATGATGGCTGCCAAGGCAAGTATCTCGGGGTGCTTCATGCCGCCTCCACACTCTCTTCAACGATCCTGCCGTCGAATAACCGGATGGTGCGATCCGCATAGCGGGCGTAGCGGGGATCGTGAGTGACCATGCAGATGGTGGCCCCGCCCCGGTGCAGTTCCCGCAATAGCTCCATGACGGCTTCGCCGTTTGCCGAATCGAGGTTGCCCGTGGGCTCGTCGGCGAGCAGGATGGAGGGGTCGCCGGCAAGAGCCCGCGCCACCGCCACCCGCTGCTGCTGACCGCCGGAAAGCTGGGAAGGGTAGTGCTTCATGCGGTGGGACATCCCGACACGCTCAAGAGATTCGTGTACGCGCTTCTTTCTCTCCGCGGAGGGCATGCCGCGATAGGTGAGGGGCAGCTCGACGTTCTCGTAAACAGTCAAATCCCCGATGAGGTTGAACGCCTGGAAGATGAAGCCGATTTCCCGGTTTCGGATTCGGGCCCGCTCAGCCAGCTTCAGGCTGTGGACAGGCCTGCCGTTGAGCACGTACGTACCGGCTGTCGGTGAATCCAGAAGTCCGAGGATTGCCAGCAGGGTCGACTTGCCGCATCCCGAGGGCCCGGAGATGGAGACATACTCACCCCGCATGATCTCCATATGAATGCCTGACAGTGCATGGGTCTCAACTTCGTCTGTGACGAACACCTTGGTTACACCTTCCAGACGAATCAATGCCTCGCTGCTGCTGCTCATCGCTTATCCTTTCCTCTCTTTCTCCCCACTCTTTCTCCCCGCATGAAAACGGAAGACGTTTCTAAACGCTCAATTTAACCGGATCCGGTCGTATCGATCCCACTCCGACATATCGGACACCACAACCTGGTCGCCCACCGTAAGCCCTTCGAGGACCTCGATTGTATTCACCGACGTCCGCCCAAGCTTCACCTGGACACGCCGCGCTTCTTTCCCGTCGGGAGTCAGCTTGAACATGCCGACCGTGGTGTTGGGTTGTCCATAGACAGGACGACCAACATATAAGACGTCATCCAGCCGCTCAAGTTCGATCGTTCCGTCGACGCTCAAATCCGGGCGTGCACCGGGAGGCAGCTCGCCTTCCAGCTTGACATCCACGGTAACCGTACCATTGATGACAGCCGGATCGATACGGGAGACCCTGCCTGGAATGATGCCGTTCCGCGTGTCAATGGTCGCTATCTGGCCAATCTGAATGTCCTTGGCCTGCGTCTCTGGGATTTTCAGATCGGCTTTCAGTTTCCACGGTTGTGCGACCTTGGCCAGCAGGGTTCCGGGAGTGACGCGCTGTCCTACTTCTACCGGTAGCTGCTGGAGCACGCCGCGCGTTCCGGCCCGGATCTTCAACTGCTCCACCTGCTGCTTCTTCAACTGCCACGCTGCGCGAAGCTTCTCAATTTGCACACGCTGCGCCGCCAACTGCGCCTCCGCGCTTTCACCGCTGATCTCCAGGCGCCGCTTCTCGATCTCGTAGCGCTTCGCCGCCTCCTCCGCCGTAGCGACGGAAAGCTTGACGGTCAGGTCGGGGGCCAGTCCTTCTTTACCCAGTTGGATGTCGCGGTCGGCTTTCAACTTCGCCTGTACATACTCAGACTGGACGCGGGCTGTCGAGGATTGCAAGTCAAGCTGCGCCGTATCCATCTTGACTTTGAGGTCGCGATAATTCGCTTCGGCCTGCTTCACCTGCCACTCGAGGTCCGCGGCCGCGAGTTCAAGTTCGGGGTTGCTGAGTTCGAGGAGAATCGTATCCTCCGTCACGTTCACGCCGGGGCGAAGGACAATCTTCTCAACCCGCCCTTCGTTGGCAGCTTGAATGAACAGAATCTCTTCCGGCACGAGCGTACCAAGGCCTCGCACCTCCCGCTTCATCGGCCCGCGCTTTACGGTATCGATCCAGACTGTCGCCCGCTCCACGCTCGGAGCTGCCGGCTCCAGCTTACGGATCTGCCACGTGATCAGCGGTACAGCGATGGCCACAATGGAAATGTAGATAATTCGACGGATCAGCCGTTTCCTTGCCGCACCTCGACGGGGGACGTCCATAATTTCTCCCGGTCCTGAGGCGCAACTGGGATGCCAGCCGCGCCAGACGCCTGAAGTACCTGTTAGCACGTAGCTTAACAGAACTCGGGCCGGAGGTCGCCCCGTCTCCGGTGTCCGCTTCTGGGACGGCTCTGTACGAAAGCGGAGACGCTGGCTCTGGCATCGC
>JADGHK010000541.1 GCA_019686145.1 Bryobacteraceae bacterium
TGTCAATCAGTACCTGTCGATCGTGAAGGGCAAACATGAGTACAAGATGGGCTGGGACTTCCGCCGCCTGCGGACCTTCTCGGACCCGCTCGATCTGGCCGGCAGCAACGGGCGGTTTGTCTTCAGCCGTGCCCAGACGGCGCATCCTGGAGCGCTTGCGAGCACGGGACATGCGTTCGCAAGCCTTCTGTTGGGCGCAGTGGACAACGCAAACCTGACCGCGCTCCCGGTAATACCCGGCGAGATCCGCTACGGCTACCAAGCTGTCTACTTCCAGGACAACTGGAAGGTAACGCCTCGATTGACGCTCAACCTCGGGCTTCGATATGAGGTCCCGGAGAACTGGTACGAGAAGGACGGCAATTATTCCCACGTCGATCTGACAAAACCCAATCCGGCTGCGAACGGCCTGCCCGGCGCCCTTGTGTTTGCAGGCAAGGGGCCCGGCCGTACCGGTCAAACCCGCTTCTACCCAACCGATTACTCAAACATCGGACCGCGCGTCGGCTTCGCCTACCGACTACTTGAGAAGACCGTGATTCGGGGCGGATACGGCATCTACTATCAGACACTCGGCAATGGCGGTTGCGGCTGCCGCGAGGGCTTCGGAAGTTACTACGGAGCCGCCTATCCTTCGGATGGCTTGAACCCGGTTCTGAACTGGGACAATGGCATTCCGCTCCCTCCCAATTACCAGCCGCCGCCGGTTCTTGATCCGAGCTACGGCAACTTCAAAGACGTCGACCACATGGGTGTGAACTTCGGCAAAGCGCCGCGTGTGCACAACTGGAGCTTCAACATCCAGCACGAGTTCCGGAACTTCGTCTTTGATATCGCCTACGTGGCCAATCGTGGCCGGCGGCTGGCCTCCACTTTGGAACTGAATCAGCTGCCGACCCGCTACCTGTCGCTCGGACCACTGCTGCAGCGGCCGATGAGCGATCCCGAAGTAATCGCTGCCGGCTTCAGCAAGCCGTTTCCGAGCTTCCCAGACAACCTGACCCTCGCTCAGGCTTTGCGCCCGTATCCCCAGTTCCTTGCCATCTCCGACCGCAATGCCGGTATCGGGCGGAGCTGGTATGACTCGCTGCAGGCAAAGGTCGAGCGGCGGTTTGGGTCGTGGCAGCTGATGGCCGCTTACACTTGGTCCAAATCTCTGGCGCTAGGCCACTACCGCCAGATCTTCACGCAGTCGCAAGTTCAGGCGCAAGACAACTACAACTACGAGGACATGAAGTCCTTCCTCCCGTTCGACCAGCCGCACGTGTTGAACATTCTCAACAGCTATGACCTTCCGTTCGGGAGAGGCAAGCGGTTCCTCAACACCAGCAACCGCTTCCTGAACCTCCTTGTCGGAGACTGGACCATCGCCGCCGCCCAGCGCTACTACAGCGGGAACCTGATTCAGGTGGCTGCGCCGAACACGCTTGGCAACGGTGTCCTGTTCACCCGTTTCACGAAGGCGAACATCACGGGAAACCCGATTCGGACGGGCGTCGATCGCGGTTCTCTCGATCCCGACAATCCGAATGTCCGCTGGTTCAACTCCGGGGCGAACAGCCCGTTCTCCTTCCCCGGACAATACCAGTTGGGGAACGCTGCGACCTACTATAGCGACTTCCGTCAGCCGCCCATCTTCACCGAAAACCTCTCGATCCACAAACGGGTAAAGATCAACACGTTCGGCGATCGTACCATCGATTTGGTCTACCGCGCCGATGCGTTTAACCTGTTCAACCGCACCAACTTCGGTGTGAATGGAACGATTGGTAACGCCAACTTCGGCCGCGCGACCGGTCCGCAGCAGAATCCTCGTATCATTACGATGGGCCTGCGGCTGGACTTCTAAGACCCGCCATCTCTTTTATAAGAAGAGGATCGGGCCGTCACCTTTCGGGTGGCGGCCCTTTCCTTTTGCCGCGCAGCCTGCGTACAAAACCGGCGTTCATTCTGAACGGGTTCCGGCTGGACCCCTACCCCGTGTCAATCACTTGCACGAAAATCGGCTCTCAGACGTCACACTAGTATGACCCGAGCCCTAGTTGTGCTTATAGTGGCTATCGCTTGGCCTGCCGTCGCCGCCGAGGAGGACGGACTGAGCAGCATCTTGAAGCGGGTCGAGCAGCGCTACAATCGTGCCAGAACGATCCAAGTGTCGTTTGAGCAATCATATACGGCCCCTGGTCGCGCAAGGACCACCGAACGGGGCGAGCTGTATTTGCGCAAACCCGGACGAATGCGCTGGGACTACACCCAACCCGCCGGAAAGCTCTTTCTTTCCGACGGCAAGCACATTTACTTTTACAGTCCGTCGACCAACCGGGCGGAGAAGTCCAAACTCAAGGAAAGCGAAGATCTTCGCGCCCCGCTCGCGTTTCTTCTCGGCAAGCTGGATTTCAGCCGGGATTTTGACAGATATCAGTACGAGAAATCGGGGGCCAATACGATCGTCACCGCTTTCCCAAAGAACAACCGGTTACCATACACAAAGGTGCGGTTCACGGTCACTCCGGATTATCAGATTAGCCACCTCATCGTGACCGGTCAGGATGGCTCCCTGAACGAGTTCCGATTCGGACTGGAGCGGATCAACGTTTTGTTGAAGGACAGTTTCTTTCGTTTCGAACTGCCGCCCGGAGCGCAGTTTGTAGATGCGACCTTGACCGAGGGAAGGTAAGCGACAGGTGCCCGAGTTCGTGATCAAGTACGCGGATCCGCGCGGCGAGATTCGCCAGCAGGTGATCGAAGCTCCGTCGGAACAGGATCTTCGTGAGCGATACGCGCAACAGGGCTACCTCATTTACTCTCTTCGTTCCAGGCGCGACGTGGCTGCTCTGTCGGCCAGTATCGGGCGAGGCGGAAAGAAGATCAACCTCGAAAAGTTCCTGATCTTCAACCAGCAGTTTCTGACCCTGATCCGCGCCGGCCTTCCG
>JADGHK010000542.1 GCA_019686145.1 Bryobacteraceae bacterium
TAGATCCGATCCCCAAGAAGGCGCTCGATTTGAGAGCCCAGATCCTCACACAGCCTCTCCGCTTCCTCTTCGCTGTTCGATCGGGCCCGCAGGTGAACCTGGATATCGCCTGGCGCGGCAAGAATGGTGGTTACAGGATTCGTGTAACGGGTGTAGACCGGCGAGATGAGCTGGTCGAGATCCGACTCCGTCATTCCCGCCACTCTGTAGAACCGGGTGCGAATAAAGGCTTTGGGCAGTCGCTCTTTAAAGCGTGGGATACACGAAGCTTCAAACATAGGCTTCAGCTCGAGCGGCGGGCCGGGCAAAAGGACGATGATTCTCCCCTCGCGATCCACCCACTGGCCCGGAGCCGTTCCGTTGGGATTGGGAAGGACTTCAGCGCCGGACAGGACGTAGGCTTGCCGGCGGTTAATCTCCGCCATGGTCCTGCCCATCTTTCGGAACCGTTCCGCGATTCCGTCCAGAATGTCCTGGCGCAACGCGAGGGGAAGACCAAGCGCAGCCGAAGCGGCCTCTCTGGTGACGTCGTCTTCCGTCGGCCCAAGGCCCCCGGTGAGCACTACAATCTCGCTGCGCTGAATGGCGGCCCGAATCGTTGCGGCGAGGCGGTCCCGGTCGTCTCCGACGACCGTCTTCATCACGACCTCCACGCCGAGCACGTTCAACTGCCCAGTGAGCCAGAGCGAATTCGTATCGACGCGCTGCGGTGAGAGCAGCTCGGAGCCGACAGCGATGATCTCAGCGTTCACAGCGCCGAGTAGCCCTTAATCCCCACATCCACACGATAGAGCGCATTCGACGTCGCCACAATCATGGAACGAGAGGGGGTGAAAGCAAGCCCCACGATGTTCGGGCCGGAAACGAAGAGTTCGGCCTCCCGGTTCTGGTTGATGCGAATAATGCCCTTCCGTCCGCCGAGCGACCCGGCCACGTACAGCCGTCCTTCCTCGTCAAAGGCGAGCCCTTGCGGCCTGCCCAGGCCGCGGTAAAAGACTTCCACCTCCCCCGCCGGCGACACCCGGTTCACAACGTCAAAGCTCGAGGTTGTGGGTCCGGTGACGTAGAGATAGCCATCGGGGCCAAAGCACAGGTGGTAAGCGGCAATGGAGGGCTCAAGGGTCGTGAAGACGTAGATCTGGCGGCTCTGGCTGATCTTGAAGATCGTCCCGCTGCGGTCGCCAACGTAAAGGTCGCCCGCTTTATCGAAGGCGAGTCCCGTCGCAATCCCCATTCCCTCGACAAACACCGAGATGCTGCCGCTCGGAGTCACCTGATAGACGATCCCGTCGAAACGGCTTGAGACGTACAGCAGGCCATCGCGGTCGAACGCCAGCGCGGTGGCGTTCATGATGTCGGAAATGAACGGCTTGACGTTGTAGTTCAGGTCGATTTTGTAGACGGAAACCGGCGTCTTCTGCCCGCGCGACCCGGAGAACGTCGCATAGATATTGCCGTAACTGTCGACTGCGGGGTTCGCGACGGGGTGCAGACTGTCCGCGATTTGAACCCCAATGTCGCAGCTCCAGGCAGGGGAGGCTTCCAGCCCGTTTGCGAGCACGAGTTCCCCGGCGGAAACACCTTCCGGGACCCGAACGATCACGAAAGAGTCAGAACCGATGATCACCTGTGCCGCAACGTCACCAATGGTGACGCGCGGGCGGTCGCTCAAAGACAAACCCTTCCCTCGAATCTGAAACTCTCCGCCCGGAATTGCCGCCGTGGGCGTAATCTGCGCAATCTGAAGGCGTCCAGATTCAGGGCCTTTTCTGATAGCCATAGTATGGAACGTCGCGATCTAATAGAAATTGAAGCATCCTGCTGCAAATAACACAAGCGCAGCATAGACGCCGGCCATCAGGTCGTCGGCGACAATGCCTACGCCGCCGGGCAGGTGTTCCAGCTGCCGCGCAGGCCACGGTTTCCAGATATCGAAGAGGCGGAACAGCGCGAAAGCAGCCAGGGTCGTCTTCCAGTTCAGCGTCAGGGCGCCGGCGAGCGCCACCCACGTGCCAAGGACCTCATCCACTACGACCATTCCGGGGTCTTTGCGGCCGGCGGCGCGGGCGACGTGTTCAGCTGCCCAGACAGCCGGCACAAGAAACACCACGGTAAGCGCCAGAAGCAACAGCGGATGCCAGCCGGACCAGATCCACACCGGCGCTACGACAAGAGCGCCGAGAGATCCGAACGTTCCGGGCGCAAACGGCGCGTAGCCGCAACCGAACCAGGTGCCGATCACTCTGGCAAGAGGCGATGCCTGGCGGTCAGGACTCGGTTCCAGACTCGCTGTCATCCTCCTCGGTTTCACCTTGCCGTATCGGCGTCGAAATCACATACTTCTCAGAAGCCCAGTTTCCCAAATCGATCAGCTTGCATCGCTCGCTGCAAAATGGCATGAAAGGGTCCGTTAGGTTAACTTCCTTCCGGCAGATTGGGCATTTCATGGTCTTCACCGGTGCGGAAGCGGACACGGCGACGCCGGAACCGTATTCAGGATTGGGAAAGGATTCGTGGCTACGGGAGCCGGATCCGCTCCTCCTTCATCTGTCAGTTCTCCGACCAGATCATAATCATGCGCCTGCGTGATGCGCATGCGCCGGAACTGTCCGGGACGGGGCATCGACTCGCCAGGGTCAGAGATGTAGCAGACTCCGTCAATCTCAGGCGCTTGCGTCTCCAGGCGAGCCTGCCATAGCAACTCATTCTCCTCCGAAGGGCCCTCGACCAGAACCGTCAATTCCTTGCCGACCAGCTCGCGGTTTCTGGCGCGCGAGATCTTCCGCTGGATCGCCATCAACCGGCGCTTCCGGTTATAGATCGTACGGCCATCCACTTTACCGTCCAGGTGGTAGCTGGCGCTCGTATCTTCATCCGAATAGGAGAAGACTCCCAACCGCTCGAATCGAGCCGCCCGTACGAACTGGCACAG
>JADGHK010000543.1 GCA_019686145.1 Bryobacteraceae bacterium
CGCCGAACAGGGCTGGCACGGCTTCGTGCACCTCCAGCGCCGCCGTGGCAATCAGCCGGCCCTCGCGCAGTACTTCCAGCGTTGCTTCGGCTCCCGGTTCCAGTGTGGGAGGCACTTCGACCAGTCCCGTCTCCTTCGACAGGATCTGAGCTGTCTGGCCGTCAAAACGTACTTCATCACCGGCGGGTTCGATGAAGACAAGCCCGCCTGGAGCGACCGGCCCCGGCTGCCTGCTTGCGGCATGGAGCACAATGGCGCGCTGGGCATCGCCTGTGGGAGGGGAGGACGGAGTCAGGCGCAAGATGCGGCCTGTGCTGTCGCACACGAGCATTGCTCCGTTCTCCTCGGGTGCAAGGCATGTCGCGCTGATATCCGTCATCACGGGCTCGAGCTCGCCGTCGGCCCGTAGAATGCCCACTCTTCGGCTGGCTGCATCCGCCAACCACACTTCGCCCGAGCCCGATACCGCAACGGCAGAGACGTCTGCCAGCGGACTGATCGTTTCGACGCCGGACGATGGCGTGACGCGGTAGATACCGGACCGTCCGGAAACATAAAGCGCTCCGTCGGCATCAACAGCGACGCCGCGGGGCGATTCCACGTTTGCCACAGTTTCCATCCTGCCGGAGCGGGTGCGCCTGATGACTCTGTTTAAGCCCCTCTCCGCGATATAGAGATTGCCCTCCGGATCGAACGCGATTCCGTGCGGCTCTTCGAGCTTCTCCGCTGCCGTGGAGATCATGCCGGCTCGATCTACCTTCCGAATGCGGTGATTCAAAGTATCGGAGATATAGAGATTGCCTTCGCGATCCACGGCCAGCCCTCGCGGCGCATTGAGCGTCGAAAGCGTCGCAAATCCTCCTTCGCTTCCAAGCCCGGCCTCGCCTGTCCCGGCCGTGGTTGAAATGACTCCTCCAGGGTTCACGTACCGCACGCGATGGCTTCGCTCATCTGCGATGTAGAAACCGCCCGCGCCGTCCGGCGCTACTGCGGACGGCATCCCTAACTGCGCTTCTGTCGCCGGCCCGCCGTCGCCGTGGAAGCCGAACGTCCCCGATCCGGCAATCCTTCGCTGGCTTCCGTCTGGAAGAAGCTGCGTCACATACGGACCACCCGCTACGAACACGGCACCTGTTGGAGACATCACGACATCCTTGCCGGTGACGGCGCGGATGCCGGAGCCTTCGGGCAGCACGGCCGGATCGTCGCCGTCAGCGACGATGAGGCCGCCTCTGCCGTCCAGGGCCACACCTGTCGGCAGGCGGAGCGAGAACACAAGAAATCCTGCCCTGACGGTTGTCAGCAATCCTTGACTGAGCTTGCGGATGGCTCGGTTGCCGCTATCGGCGATGTAAAGTGCTCCGGAAGCATCGAGGGCAAGCCCGGCGGGATAAGAAAGCTGGGCCTGCCTTGGCGGTCCTCCTTCTCCAAACCACCCCGGCGTGCCTGTTCCGGCGATCGTGACGATTGTTCCAGAGCGCGAGACGAAGTAAACGCGATGCGCGTAAAAGTCCGAGATGTATAAGTTGCCGTCAACGTCCACGGCCACATTTCGAGGGCTTTCAAGACGGGCGTCCAGCGCGGGAATTCCGGTTTCGCCAGGTATGCGGTCCCCTCCTCCTGCGACCGTCGTGATGATGCCGTCCGGATCAATCCTGCGTACGCGCTTGTTCTCAAGATCTGCAAAGTAGATATTTCCACTTCGATCGACGGCGACGCCGTAGGGGGAATTGATGCGAGCCTCCGCCGCTGGACCTCCGTCTCCGGAAAATCCCGGCACGCCATCGCCAGCCAGAGTCTCGAGGATGCCGGAGGGCAGCAGGCGCCGGATGCGGTGATCCCCGGTATCCGCGAGGATGAGATTGCCGTGATAGTCCGCTGCGATCCCGTTCAGGATTGCGAGCGGAGCATCGATCGCCGGGACTCCGTCGCTGCTGAACCCGCCCGCAACAGGAACGGCATTGTAGGATGCGGCCCAAGCAGGACTCCATGCGCCGAAGGCCAGGAGGAGAGCTGCTGCGGTGAGACGCGTAATCCTCAAGAGTCTGCGCATACACACGTTTCCCTAAGCATCTAAGTGTCTCTTTCGTCCTAGATCTCTCGTACCGGCACGATAAGCCCGGTATGCGACGCATCCTTTCCCTGGTCCTTCCGCTGGTTGCGGTTTCCTGTTGGGAGTTGTCGGCGCAAGTTCTGCATTTAAAGTCCGGGCGGTACAGTCCGAAGAAATCAGACATTCGAGAGGGACGAAGCGAGAGCCCGGCAGCAGGATTGCGGCGCCTGGGGAATCGCTCTCATCTCATTATTCAGTTCCCGTCTCCGCTAAGCCCGGACCGGCTCCTGGAACTTTCTTTGCGCGGCGCGCGCGTGGTCGATTTTGTTCCGGAGAATGCCGTCCTCGTGTCCGTGCCGGATGATTTTCAGGTGGAAGATTTGGGCGCGGTGTGGGTAGGACGGCTGAGGCCAGCCGATAAGATCAGTCCGCAGCTTCAGTACTTGAGCGAGATGAGCGTGGTGGTTGACTTTCACCGCGATGTGGAAGTTGGGGATGTCAGAGCCTTGGCTTCGCGCTTGCGACTGCGCGTGCTCGAGAACCCGGACTTGCAGCCGTACCAGCTGTTAGTGCAAGCGGATCCGGAGCAGATTTGGGAGTTATCGGAGTGGGACGAGGTGGCCTACATCTATCCCGCATCGAATGAGCTTCGCCTGGGCATTCCCTCTCGCGTTTGTCTCGGCGCGATAACAGACGAGGGCATGATCGGGCAGTACGTCGCCCGCGTTGGCGAAGGCTGGGATGGACCTGGAAGGAGCGCGGTCGACATCGGTTACCATTTCGTGGCGTTGACCGGGAAGCTGCCGGAGGCGGACGTACGGTCGGAAGTGCTGCGGGCTTTCGCGGAGTGGGCCAAGCATGTGCAGATTCGCTT
>JADGHK010000544.1 GCA_019686145.1 Bryobacteraceae bacterium
CAGTTCTTCTCCTCCAGCAAGAGACAGTTCACCGGAGTTTCGGAAACGATCTCGAGCGACCTCGGCTCCGCTGTGTTCCAGCGAGCCGGCACCCAGTCGGCCATCGAAGCAAGAAGAAGCAGAGCGATCCACATTTCATTTCCTAATGTAAGCCGGAATCGGCGCGCTGACTACGGCCGGACTCGCGGGTTCTGTGTAGGATGAAGTGGGAGGTTTCTTGTCCAGCCTTCAAAGCCGGCTGTTTCCGATCCTTCTGGTGATCGGCAAGCTCGCAACCTTTGTCATTGTCTTCCTGGCCGCGGCAGGAGTGCTTGCCTCCATCGTCGAAATCACTCCTCGGGGGGACCTGCCGTTCCGGTTCGCAGCAAACCTCGCCCCGGCCGTGGCTGCCGTCTTCTCGAACTGGTTGTGCATGCGGCTTTTCGAGCATCAGCCGCTTCGGGAGATCGGCCTGAACTGGAGCGGCCGAAATCTCCTGCTCGGGATCGCCGGCGGCGCCCTCTTCGCGGCGCTGGTCGTGGTGGGGCCGGTACTTGCAGGCGTCGCAGAGTTCGAACAGCGAGACGAGCCATCCCCCGGCACGGGTTCCGCCGCAGGGCTCATCGCCTTCCTTGCAGCAGCCGCTGCGGGCGAGGAGCTGCAGCTTCGCGGCTATCTCCTTCAGGCGCTGATGCAGGCCATTGGAGTTGCGCCCGCCGTGATCCTGACGTCCGGATTATTCGGCGTTCTGCATCTTGGCAATCCAGCCGCTTCCTGGGCATCCACATCCAATACAATCCTGGCAGGCGCCGCACTCGCGGTTGCCTTTTGGCGGTCCGGCAGCCTATGGTTTCCAATCGGAATCCACTTCGGATGGAATCTCGTCCTCCCGCTCGCCGGCGCACCGCTGAGCGGTCTCATCATTCCCCTGACGGGGTATGAACTGGTCTGGCGCGTTGGACCGGTATGGAACGGAGGTGCGTATGGCCCGGAAGGCGGCGTCCTGACAACGCTTGCTTTTGCCCTCTGGTTCTTATGGATCCTGAAGGCGCCCCTCCACAGATTTACCCCCTATTTTCTGCGGGACCGCTCCGGCGCTACTCCTCCTGACGGTCTGCCTCCTCTTGCAGGATCGGGTCCGGATCCATCGGGTCCTCCGGCGGAGGCGGATTGTCATCGAGACGGTTCGCCGAGCTCCTCGCCGGGTAATGCGTAGCATCTCCGTGAGCGCCGGGCTTGGGCTTCGCTCCGGGGCTGCTGCCATACTCGGGACGCGATGCGGCTTTCTTCTGCGCATCGGATTTCAGCCCTCGCTTGAGGGAGGTCTGAGCCTCTGGCGCCTGTGGATGCTGCACGTCCTCGTCGGTTAAATCCGGCGAGGGGGCCGGCGTTCGATTCAAATTCTTCACGATTCGCTCCTTCCTGCCACCATGCCGCGAACCCTGGGGATGATCTGCCGGAAAATCGGATTGCTCACCACGCCCCGGATGCGCGGGTTGGACCTGGAGAGCAGTGACAGTCCGACCGATGTGGCCGCCTTTCCGGTGGAATTGGGCTTCTGCAGTCCATAAACGGCCAGGCCGCCGCCAAGTCCAACCATCAAAGCCGCGGTCGCCCTTCCGTAAACCGCCTCCTCATCTTCTTTCAGAAAGCCCGATACTTTCCCGGTGAACCGGGAAGTGCCGCGATACACCTTCGTTACAGCGCGGCCAATCGTGCGAAGTCTCCTTTTGCCCCGCTCCGGCTCGAGAAGGTAAACGAGCGTGGCTCCGACGCCGAAACCGGCGAGGACTGCGATTGCTGCATTCTTGAGGTTCGGGTTCATCTCATCTCCTACGCTGCTTGATCTTTACAAGGCCGAAGGATACGTCTCGGGCTCCGGAGTGACTGGTTCCGGAGGCCGGTCCAAAGGCTCAAGCGCAGTCGTCTCGTCGAAGTGCAGGATGGCGTCGAACTGCGACCTGAGCTTTGCTCGGAAGTAGTGGCTGATTCGCTCGGTGTCAGGCCGGTAGATCACCCCGATGGCGCGTTCCAGGCGCGGCTCTTCCAGATGCAGCAGGCTCTCGCCGTCGGGATACATCGTCAAGCCGAACTTAGGCATGCGCAGCTCGTGGAAGAGTGCTTCGTAACTTTCAGGAAGGGCCAGCCGGACGCGCATCGTCTCGGCCGGGCCGTCCCATTCCGAAGCGGCGGTTACAGTGCCCGTGTACGTGCTGAAGCCGATGAGGCGCGATTCGCGGCGATTGCGCTCCCGTATCAACTGGCCAAGGTTCAGCTCGCCGTGGCTGTTCATCTCGGTCGCTCTCGCGTCTCCTATATGCGAGTTATGCGCCCACACCACGACTTTCGAGACGCCGTCTTGAAGGTAGAGATGCTCGCGGAGCCGTTCGAGGGTCTCGACCATATGGCGGTCGCGCAAGTTCCAGGAGCTGATGCGGCCCGAGAACATCGTCCTGTAGTACTCCTCGGCGTTGCGCACGAGAAATGCGTTCTGCTCCGCGAAGAAATACTCGTCGGCAGCGAGCCGCCCGTCGCTCTCCCGAAACCGCCTCGCGTTTTCCTGCAGTTCCATCAACTGCTCAAGGACGGCGCGCTGGCAATCCTCTTCGAGGTCGAAGCCGGCGACGTACCCGTATGACGCCGGATCCTCTCCGTAATGATCAAAGCATGCGTAACGATACCGCGCGCGTTGCGCCGCTTCCGGATCGACCGAGTCAAGGTAGCGGATTACTGCTTGAATCGATTCAAAGAGGCTGTACAGGTCCAGACCGTAGAAGCCGGCTTTCGGCGCTTCTTCGGGCAATGCATCGTTGTGCTGACGCAACCATGCAATGAAATCGAGGACAACTGTGTTCCGCCACAGCCAACGGGGGAAGCGGTTGAAGCCCGATAGCGAACGGATGGCCTGTCCGGCTTCTCCCTCTCCCCGGACATACCGGTTCACGAGA
>JADGHK010000545.1 GCA_019686145.1 Bryobacteraceae bacterium
CGCTTCCAGGGATTCCAGGCAAGCGGTCACGTCGCCGATGCCGACTGCACCGATGACAACGCGCTCTTCGCCTTGAATCGAGTGCACTTTGTAACCGAACTCATGAATTCGCTGGGTGACCTTTTCTACGTCCTCCCGGCTGGCATGGAGCTTCATCGAGATGATCATGATCGTCCTCTGTTCCGCCGATCAAAAAAAAACCCACTCTTTCGAGTGGGTTGGATCCTTTTTGTTGCTGTACCTGCTCAGTCCAACGCCACTCGATTCAGCCGGAGGGCCAAAATCGAAAGCCGAAGAACTGATACGAGAAGGACAGCATGAAACCGTCAGTATACACTCCGCTGCAGGGAATTGCAAGTCCTCATACGCGTCAAGGGTGTGGTTCGGGCCGCCTGATGCCGCCCGCGTCAGTCAGAGCTGCTCAGCCGCCTCACCCAGCTTGACGGTGATATCCATCGTGCGGCCCTGGCGGAAGATGGTGAGCTTCAAGGTGTCACCCACTCTCTTCCGGCTGAGAGCCCGGCTGATCGCATCGGGCCGGTCGACCGGCCGGCCGTCGATCGCCATGATGAGATCTCCGCCGATGCCAATTTCGTAGTTGCCTACGATCGCCAGGCGGCGCGGGCCTCGCAGTCCGGCAGCCTCCGCCACCGATCCTGCCGCTACACCTTGAATCAGCAATCCGCCCTCACGCGGGAGCCCAAGCGCTTCGGCCAGGTCGCCGCCGACCGGCAGAACATCGACGCCAAGACGCGGCCGTACAAACTTCCTCCCGCTCTCATAGGCTTCGAGCATCGCCTTGGCGCGGTTCACCGGCATGGCGAAGCCAATGCCGATGTTGCCGCCCGGCCCATAGATCGCGGTGTTGATTCCAATCACGTTGCCGAACGAATCGAGCAGAGGACCGCCGCTGTTTCCCGGATTGATCGCGGCATCGGTCTGGATCATGCCTTCGAGCTCACGGCCGTTTTCGTCCTGAATGTTCCTGCCGATGGAGCTGACGATCCCGGTCGTCAGGGTGCCCTCCAATCCGAACGGGTTGCCGATGGCGAGAACCTTCTGGCCGACCTGGAGCCGGTCGGAGTCCCCAAGGCGGAGATACTTCAACGGTTTCTTCGGTTCGATCTTGAGGAGAGCCAGATCATTCGACGGATCGCGCTCAAGCACGGTCGCGCGGTAGCTGCTGCGGTCAGGCAGCGTCACCCGTATCTCTTCCGCCCGGCCTGACACGACATGGTTGTTGGTAAGGATAAAGCCGCGGTCATTGATAATAAAGCCGGATCCTGATTCTTTCGACGGATAGATTTCCATGAACCACCCGCGGCGGTACACGGTGCTGGTGATGTGAACCGTCGCTTCGTGGGCGGCTTTGTAAATATCGATGTTGTTCATCTCGTCCGCGCTCAGTCCGGCGGAACGGGCAACATCGGGTCCTGACCAGATCGGAACCGCTTCTGACACCCCGCCAAGCAGACGCCTGGGACTCCACCTGCCCGCCGATGTGAACACCACAAACGCCGTCACCAGGACGGCTGCCAATACCAAAGCTCTCGCCTTCATCACTTCATACTCCGAAGCGAGTGGTAGACCACCCGCACCTGCTCGACAGTGCTCTCCTTGCTGCCAGAAGTATCAATGACGTAATCCGCGTACTTCCGTTTCTCCGACAGGGGCATCTGACGCTGCAGTCTCTTGCGCGCCTCCTCCTCTGTCATTCCTCCTCGCGACACGGCGCGCTCAATCTGCTGCCAATCCTCGCAAACGGTCAGGATCAGCTTGTCGAACCGCCTGTAGCTGCCCGTCTCAATGAGAATCGCCGCCTCCACAACAGCGATCCCATGCGGATCTTCGGCAGCCACCTTCGCCATCCATTCCTCCTCGCGCCGGATCACATGAGGGTGGACGAGACTGCTGAGGAGGGCCAGCCTGTCAGGATGGTCGAAGACGTCCGCCGCGAGTTTCTTTCGGTTGATGGTGCCGTCCTCGGCCAGCACCCCCGGCCCGAACGCCTGAATCACCGGCGCGTATGCCTCGCCTCCCGGGGCCAGGACCTGATGGCCTAGTTCATCAGCCACGATCAGATGGCAGCCGAGGCTTTCCAGGGTCCTGCCCACGAAGCTCTTGCCGGTGGCCAAGCCCCCAGTCAGCCCGACGCGCAGCATGAGTTATTATCCCTTTATTATCCGACGTTCGGCGGCCTCAATGGTATTGACCATGAGCATCGCGATCGTCAGGGGACCGACACCGCCGGGGACGGGAGTATAAGCCCCGGCTCTTTCGGCCACGTCGAGCGGATGCACGTCGCCCACGACAATGCTTCCGCGGCGGTCGAACTCCTCGAGCTTCGCCGGATCATCGCGAAAGATCAGGGCGGCTTCCGAGCGGTCGACGATGCGATTAATGCCCACGTCGACGACGGTCGCGCCAGGCTTGATGAACTCGGCGGTGACGAAGGCAGGGCGCCCCATCGCCGCGACAAGAATATCGGCGCGCTGGCACTCGCCTGCGAGGTCGGCCGTCTTCGAATGGCAGATCGTCACAGTTGCATGCTGGTGAAGGAGCAGGAGCGCCATCGGCTTTCCGACGATATCGCTCCGGCCGATGACGACAGCCCTTTTCCCGGCAACGGCTATGTCGTAGTGCCGGAGCATTTCCATGATGCCCGCAGGCGTGCAGGCTCGAGGCGCCGGAGCGCCGGCGACAAGCTGCCCAACATTGAACGGATGGAAACCGTCGACGTCCTTCTCGGGTGCGATAGCTAGCAGGACGCGTCGCGAATCCACCTGCCTCGGCAGCGGCATCTGCACAAGAATCCCGTCGATCTCAGGACGTGCATTGAGATCGCTGATAATCGCCAGCAGTTCCTCTGTAGTGACCGTATCGGGAGGCGTGATCTTCTCGCTGTAGATGCCGAGCCTCTCACAA
>JADGHK010000546.1 GCA_019686145.1 Bryobacteraceae bacterium
CCGCACATCGCTGGCTCCACCGAGGAAGCCCAGGAGATTGTCGGTGTCCGCATCGTTGAGCAACTGGTGCAGTATCTCCGGGACGGCGTGGCAGTGAACGCCGTAAACATGCCCGCCCTCTCGCCGGAGCAGTACCGGAGCATCGAGCCGTTCGTCGCTTTGGCAGAGCGCCTTGGCCGGTTCGCCGCCCACGTCGCCACCGGGAACCCCAGATCGGTCCGGCTGACCTACACGGGAAAGCTCGCGGACGGCAACACGCTCCTGATTCGGAACTCCGGGCTTGCCGGCATTCTGAACCGCAGCCTCTCGCAGCGGGCGAACGTCGTAAACGCGATGCAGATTGCCACGCAGCGCGGGTTGAATGTGGAGGAGCGCCACGAAAAGCGCGCTGCGCACACCGATTCCATCCGGATCGAGCTCGAAACGGACGACGGCGTGACGTCGGTCGAAGGAGCGCTCGTTCTCGAAAAGCCGCGCCTGATTCAGGTTGATGGCATCTACTGCGAGTCCCCCCTGGACGGGCATCTGACGTTCATGAAGAACATCGACGTTCCGGGTGTCATTGGGCACGTTGGCACGGTGCTGGGCCGAAACGGCATCAACATCGCCAACTTTGCCTTGGGCCGGCAGGAAGGCAAGTCCGCCGAGGGTCAGCCGCTGATGGCGGTGGCCGTCGTCGAGACGGATGGGGCGGTGCCCGAAGCGGTGCTGGCGCAGTTGCGGGAAAATCCTGCGGTGCAGCTCGCCCGCGCCGTGGCCTTTGACTGAGGAAACGCCGACCGGCGGCAGCAGGATGCGTTCCCTCCGCAACCGGTTTGCATTCGCTTCGAAAAATGAAGCACTTTCATTGCGAGCTAACACACGGTGTGCTAGTATGGAAGTGCTTCATGGGCCACAGCTCGAACCATCTGGTCCAAATCCCGCAACGGAGTGAATAACCCCACAGAATGAGTTCTACCGTTTTTCTCGGAAACCTTCCCGCTTGGGTGACAGCCGACGACATTCGTTCGTGGCTGAATGCCGAAAATTTGGTTGCCGACAACATTAAAGTCATACGCAATCCGGAGACCCAGGAATCCAAAGGCTTCGCTTTTATTGAGGCGCCGAACGCCGAGGAGATGCATTCCATCATCCGTCGCTTTGATCGCGCCCCGCTGGAAGACCGAATCCTCCGCGCCAACCCCGCGCAGCCGCCGAAAGCAAAGGGACAGGCTAAGGCAGCAGGGCAGGGTGATCAGCAGCGCTCGCGGCGCGGCGGCAAGAAACATAAGCGTGCCAAAGAGAACACTCCTCAGAGCGCATTTGCTGAAGAATTAGCCAAGGCGCTTTAAGCTTTCTCTTCGCTTAATCCTTGTAAACCGGGAACCGGGCTCTTTTCTCTTTTACCTGCACTGATACAAAACAACTGCTCATCTCTGTGACGGATGAGCATTCCCATTCGCAGCCGTTCTTCCGTATCTCCCCATCCCACCGGTGATATACTCAATCCCGGTAGTTGAGACCACGAGGGTGTAAGCACCCGAGGTGCATCGTGAACGACCTATTGTTCATTCGTATCTTCTTCGTTCTCGTGCTGGCCTGCTCGGCCTTCTTCCTCCAGCCCCTTCAGCTTAATCCTCCGTTGGCCGCCGTTTCCGGTGCGATCGTCGGTCTAGCCATTGTTCTTTTTGAGATCAGGTTGAAGCAGGTGAGTTTGAAACGCCTGATCGGTGCAGCCGTCGGTTCTGTTCTCGGGATTCTTGGCGCCTTTCTCATATCCCTTGTTCTGGAAAAGGCCGTCGCAAACGGCACGAACACTCTTTCCTTTCTTCAGCTGACGGTGCTCCTGTTTATGGCGTACGTCGGCCTGATTGTCGGCGCTAGCAAGGGAGACATGCTCAACCTGGCGGCGCTCGGTGGTCTCTTCGGGAACGAAAAAGCGAGCAAGCACGCCTTTAAAATCCTCGACACGAGCGTGATCATCGACGGACGGATCGCCGATATCGCGGAAACGGGATTTCTTGACGGGACTCTCGTTGTCCCTCAATTTGTGCTGCGCGAGCTGCAGCTTGTCGCGGATTCGTCGGATTCGATGAAGCGGAACCGGGGACGGCGCGGCCTCGATATTCTGCAGCGAATCCAGAAAATGGCGCAGCTCCACGTGCAGATTGTAGAGGATGATTTCCCGCACATTCGTGACGTCGACATGAAGCTCATCGAGCTGGCCAAAGTCTATGACTGCAAAATTGTCACGAATGACTTCAACCTGAATAAGGTCGCACAGCTTCACGGCGTCGAGGTGCTGAACATCAACGAACTGGCGAATGCCCTGAAGCCCATTGTGCTGCCCGGCGAGAGCATGCGCGTGTTCATTCTGAAGGAGGGCAAAGAATACAATCAGGGCGTCGCTTATCTCGATGACGGCACGATGGTCGTCGTTGACAACGCCAAGAAGCTGATCTCGAAGACAATTGACATTTCAGTCACAAGTGTTCTTCAGACTACGGCCGGAAAAATGATCTTTGGCCGCTTCGACGAGCGGACTCATGTCGTCCACGACAAGAATCCAACGGACCGGCACGAGCGCACCGAACGGACTGGCCACCATCGTGAGCACCACACGGCGGCCGTTCCGCCGTCCGCCTAGGTGCATCACATTCGAGCTTCCGCTGGCCTGACAGCCGGACTGATAGAATCAAAATCAAAGGCTCTCTTATGAAAGTTTCCGTCATCCTGCCAGCGGCCGGGTTGGGCACGCGGATGGCCCACTCGCAGCCTGAAGGCGCCGGCACCAGCCGAAAGCAATTCATGCTGCTCAATGGATCTCCCATCCTGGTGCATACGATCCGTAAGTTCGCCGGTACGCCGCTGGTCAGTGAAATTGTGGTCGCGCTCCGCGAAGAGGATCTTTCATGGGTTGAAGAACTGCTTTCGAAAGAAAGCCT
>JADGHK010000547.1 GCA_019686145.1 Bryobacteraceae bacterium
GACGGCGTTCTCCCGCTGGAGGGCCATTACAACGACAGGGCCCTCCGTCATAAATGCCACCAGATTCGGAAAGAACGGACGCTCCTTGTGGACGGCATAAAAGCCCTCGGCTTCGGCCTTAGAGATGCGGGTCATGCGCATCGCCTTGACAGTAAAGCCGGCTTCTTCAATCATCGCAAGGATCTTCCCTGTGTGGCCTGCCGCCACGGCATCCGGCTTGATAATGCCAAACGTCATGTCGCTCATATTCTGCTCTTTACTTTTTCTCCAATCTCCGCGGGAGTATCACAAACCGTAATGCCGGCCGCCTTCATCGCGGCGATCTTGTCGGAGGCCTTTCCGGAGCCGCCCGAAATGATGGCTCCGGCGTGGCCCATGCGCCGTCCCGGAGGCGCGGTCTGGCCCGCAATGAAGCCGATCACCGGTTTCTTCACATGCTCTTTGATGTAAGCTGCGGCTTCTTCCTCGGCTGTTCCACCGATCTCGCCGATCATCACAATCGCGTGGGTATCCGGATCTTCGTTGAACAACCGGATCGCATCCGTATGAGTTGTGCCGATGATGGGGTCGCCGCCAATACCGATGCAAGTCGATTGGCCGATACCGAGCTTCGTCAGTTGTGCGACCGCTTCATAGGTCAAGGTGCCGGAGCGCGAAACCACGCCGACGTGGCCGGGCAGATGGATGTGGCCGGGCATGATGCCGATCTTGCACGCGCCCGGAGTGATAATTCCGGGGCAGTTGGGACCGATCAGCCGCGTGTTCTTCCCTTTGAGATAAGCCCAGGCGCGGGCCATGTCCGCGGTGGGGATGCCTTCCGTGATGCAGACGACCAGGGGGATACCGGCATCGGCCGCTTCCATGATCGCCTCGGCTGCGAAGGCTGGCGGAACGAAGATCACGCTGGCGTTTGCGCCCGTCGCCTTCACTGCCTCGGCAACGGTGTTGAACACCGGGCGGTCGAGATGCGTCTGCCCTCCGCGGCCAGGCACCACTCCACCGACGATATTAGTCCCATAAGCAATTGACTGCTGCGAGTGGAATGTGCCTTCCTTGCCAGTAAATCCTTGAACGATGACACGGGTATCTTTGTTGACGAGAACACTCATGCGGCCACTCCCTTGTTTGCCAGCGCCACCACCTTTTCCGCGGCATCCTTCATTCCGTCCGCAGTGGTGAAGCTAAGCCCTGATTCCGCCAGAATCTTACGGCCCAGCTCTACGTTCGTTCCTTCCATCCGCACCACGATCGGCACTTGAATGTTCAATTCGCGCGCCGCGGCGACCACACCGTTGGCGAGAGTGTCGCAACGGAGGATTCCGCCGAAGATGTTGATAAGGATGGCCCGCACGCTTGAATCCATGAGGAGGATACGAAGCGCGTTGCGGATCTGCTCGGCGTTGGCGCCGCCGCCGACGTCCAGAAAGTTCGCCGGACTTCCGCCGGCGTACTTGATAATGTCCATGGTCGCCATCGCCAGACCGGCGCCATTGACCATGCAGGCGACGTTGCCGTCCAGCTTGATGTAGTTCAAACCAAACTTTGACGCCTCGACTTCGAGCGGATCCTCTTCGTTGGTGTCCCGCAATTCAAGCAGATCGGGATGGCGGAACAGAGCGTTGTCGTCGAGGTTAATCTTCGCGTCAAGCGCCACGACTCGCCCGTCCTTGGTGAGGATCAGGGGATTGATCTCGGCCAGCGAGGCGTCAATGGCCTCATACGCCCGGGCGAGAGCGGTCATCATCTGAACGGCTGCGTTAACGCTGGCGCTCGGGATGCCCATCGAAAAAGCGAGTTTCCGCGCCTGCCATGCCATCAGCCCGAAGCCAGGTTCGATCGTTTCTTTGAAGATCAGCTCCGGCGTTTTGGCGGCAACCTCTTCGATGTCCATGCCTCCGGCGGGCGAAGCCATGAAAACCAGCTTGCCCTGAGACCGGTCGAGCGTGATCCCGAGGTACAGTTCGCGGTCGATCGGCAGAGTCTCTTCAATCAGCAGACGCCGCACCACCCGTCCCTCGGGTCCGGTCTGATGCGTGACCAGCGTCATGCCCAACATGCGGCTGGCGATTTGAGCTGCCTCGGCGGCGTCTTTGGCGACTTTCACGCCTCCGCCTTTGCCGCGCCCTCCCGCGTGAATCTGGGCTTTTACGACAACGCTGCCACCCAGCTTTTGCGCTGCTGCTTCTGCTTCCTCTACCGTGAAGGCGACTTCCCCTCGCGGCACAGGGACTCCGTATTTGGCCAAGATTTGCTTGGCCTGGTACTCGTGAATTTTCATAGGATTGCGCCTGTGCTAGGATCTTAAAAAGCCAAAGCTCCACTATATCATGTCGCTTCTTCCGTTCCTTCATCGCGTTGCCAGCCGCGAGAATCTGTCTTCGGTCGACGCGCAGCAGGCGATGACAATCATCTTGAATGGAGAGGCGACTTCTGCGCAGATTGCAGCCTTCCTCGTGGCGCTCAAAATGAAAGGCGAGACTGCGGACGAGATCGTCGGCTTCGCCCGCGCGATGCGGGAGAAGTCCGAGAAAGTAAACGTTTCGTCCGGCGCCGAGCCTCTCCTTGACACCTGCGGTACGGGAGGCGACGGGCTTTCGACGTTTAATATCTCGACTGCCGTAGCGTTCGTCGTCGCCGGGGCGGGCGTGCGGGTCGCCAAGCATGGCAATCGCTCGATCTCCAGCCAGTGCGGCAGCGCGGATGTACTGGAAGCCCTTGGTGTCAAGGTCGCTTTGTCGCCGGAACAGATGAGCCGGGCGATCGCGGAGGTCGGAATCGCCTTTCTCTTCGCTCCGGCGCTTCATCCTGCCATGCGCCACGCGCAACCGGCCCGGATGGAGCTGAGGATGCGGACTGCGTTCAATCTGCTTGGACCGCTCACGAACCCGGCGGGGGCCCGCGTCCAGCTTGTCGG
>JADGHK010000548.1 GCA_019686145.1 Bryobacteraceae bacterium
ATTGAGAGCCGGATACTCGCGTTTCACAACTTCCGCGAGCGATTGGATCGATTCCGGATCTGTTATGTCAAGCTCAATCGCTTTCATGCCGGGATTGTCTGCGATCGTGGACTGAAGCTGTTGCTTGCGCCGGCCCGCAATGATGACCTGGTTCCCCTCGCGATAAAATGCTTCAGCGAGCGCCCGGCCGATTCCTGATCCTCCACCCGTAATCAGAATTGTGTTCCCTGTAATTTGCATGAAGAATCTCCTGAAAATGCTCGTGTTTCGCTGTGCTTCTAGAGAAAGCGAGATCTGTTCAATTCCGTGCAACGCCAGTTTCTACGGGGCGTCTCTTGCCAAATGTGATAGCGATCAACTCTTCCAGATGTTTCATAGTCTCCCTATGCCGGACCTGCTCGACTTCCTCCGCTATGCAGGAAGGTTGACGAGCCTGAGAGAATCGTGATAAACCGGAGGTCGTCTCCGCATAAGCCATATTAACGGAGACTGTCTCCGCTTGCAAGACTTTTTTATGGCCACGAAGCGTTCCCAACCCGCCGCCAGAAAACCGCGCGCCGACGCGCAGCGGAATCGCGAGCGCATTCTGGAAGTAGCGAAGGCGGCGTTTACCGAATTCGGCGCAAACGCCAGTCTGGACGACATCGCGAAACAGGCGGATGTTGGACCGGGAACCTTATACCGCCACTTTCCTACGCGCGACGCACTCCTTGAGGCCGTTTACCGGACGGAAGTGGAAAGATTGGCTGCGGCGGAACGGACATTCGCCGAGACGATGCCTCCGGTCGAAGCGCTGCGAGCCTGGATGCTGTTGTTCGTCGACTACATCGCAACCAAGAAGATCATTGCCGCTGCACTGAATACCGTTGTCGGAGATCCGTCGAAGGTGTTCGAGTCCTGTCATGCGCAAATCTGGGAAGCCATTCGTTCCCTTGTGACGCGGGCGATCCAGAGCGGCGATATCCGGGAGGATCTCGATCCGATCGATCTTCTCCGTGCTCTCATTGGCGTCGCGAATGTGTCGACCAGCCCGGACTGGCAGCAAAGCGCGAGAAGGCTCGTGGATATCCTGATCGCCGGTTCGCGGCCAGTGAAATGAAGGTAGGAAACCGCCGCTTTGTCCAAACTCCTTGGATGTAGGTTTATTAAGAATCAGGTGTTTCTGAATAGCAGATTCAGGTAACAGTTGGCTGCGGCGGGTAACAACTTCGCGTTTTTGTCCGAATTTATTTAAAGCGAGGGGAGTTGCGGGCTTCGGACGGAGGCTCTCTCCAGAAACAGGCGCCCGCGAAGTCCCGTTTCGCTATCATAAAAGAAGGACAGCCACAAGGAATTGGCCGCGTACCTACTCAATGTCAGACAAGACTGGACCAAAGACGAGTATCAATAGCTGGCTCGAAGAGGAGCTCTATCAGCAGTATCTGCATGACCGGGGAGCTGTAGACGACAGCTGGAAGCACATTTTTGAAGCGAACGGGGACCGGAAATCGTCAGGCAACGGCACTGCCGCAGCGGTAGCGCCTGTAGAGCGGCGTCCCGCTGCCGCAGCTCCGACGGCGGTCGAGGTCGGGCCCTCGGAACAGTTAGTGCCGCTTCGAGGCGCTGCGGCGCGGATCGCGGACAACATGACCGCCAGCCTGTCGATTCCAGTCGCCACTTCCGTACGTTCCATTCCTGTCAAGGTGATTGACGAAAACCGGAGGCTCCTCAACCAGCACCGGACCCTGACTGGCAAAGGGAAGATCTCGTACACGCACATCATTGGCTGGGCGATTGTCCAGGCCCTCAAGAGCAATCCTGCTTTGAACCATGCCTTCGTTGAAAGGAACGGCGATCCTTCCCGCCTGGTGCGGAACCAGATCAACCTTGGCATCGCCGTGGACGTCGCAGGGAAGGATGGAACCCGCAGTCTTGTCGTACCCAATATCAAGAACGCCGGTGAAATTAACTTCGCCCAGTATGTCGAAGCGTTTGATGATCTGGTACAGCGCGCGCGCAAAGGCAAACTGACCGTCGCCGATTTCCAGGGGACAACGATCTCCCTGACGAATCCGGGGACCGTCGGGACGATCGCCTCCGTGCCCCGGCTCATGCCGGGCCAGGGCGCGATCATCGCGACAGGCGCCATCGATTATCCGGCTGAATACCAGGGCATGACCGATGAAATGCGGAACATGCTCGGCATCAGCAAGGTGATGACGGTCACCTGCACCTACGACCACCGCATCATTCAGGGCGCCGAATCCGGGGCATTCCTGGGACGTTTGCAGGACCTGCTTCAAGGCGAGGACGGCTTCTACGAGGCGATGTTCCAGGATCTCCGCATGCCGCACAACCCGGTGAAGTGGGAAGTGGACCGCCTGCTGCGCGTACCGTTTGCAGGTGGTTGGGCTCGCACGGCGGAGATCGCGAAAGAGGCGGCCGTTCTCCAGCTCATCAATGCTTACCGGGTACGCGGACACCTGATCGCCGATCTCGATCCCTTGGGGACGGAACCTAGCTACCATCCGGAGCTTGATCCGGCGACGTATGGCCTGACCATGTGGGACCTCGACCGGGAGTTCCTGGTGGGTACACTCGGCCAGCCCACGGGCGACCGCCCGGAGACGATGCGGGTCGCCACGCTGCGGCAGATTCTGGAGACGCTGCGCCAGACCTACTGCGGCAAGATCGGGTGCGAGTACATGAACATTCAGCACCCCGAACAGAAGCGCTGGCTGCAGCAGTACATGGAGCCCACGGCGAACTCCTGGCCGCTCGATAAGGCGACGCGCATTCGCGCGCTGGAGCGGTTGATGGAGGCCGAAAGCTTCGAGCAGTTCCTGCATGCGCGATTTGTCGGCCACAAGCGATTCTCGCTTGAGGGCGGGGAAGCCGCGGTGGCCATCCTTGATGAGCTGATTGAGCGGGC
>JADGHK010000549.1 GCA_019686145.1 Bryobacteraceae bacterium
GCCCCTTGTGCTTCTTCCTGTCGCTGGCAATCCACGGTCTCCTCGTCACGATGATCGTTCTTCGGCCCCCTACAGCGACCGGCCCGAAGGAGGAACTGCGGGGATACCGCGTAAAGCCTCTGCCGAGGGAGATTGCAGTCCTCTTTTATCAGCCGCCCGGGCGGAAATTGCCATCGATCGAGCCAGACAAGCGGTTCGGAGAATCGTCTCGTCCGGCCGGCCGTGTCCTTTCTCAAAAAGAAGTCATGGTCGTGAACCGGCCTTCCCTCCCGGATCCGCCGAAACTTCCGTCATTCCCTTCACGCGGGATCACCTTGCCGGAAAGTGTACAGCAGGCGGTTGCGGCGCCTCCACCTCCTCCGCGTCCGGCTCCCAGGCAGTTCGTTCCACCGCCGAGCCGGCCTGTCTCGACCGCGCCGTCGCCCATCCCGGCTCCGGAGCCGCCGCCCGATATTCGAATCCAGACGCCTCGGCTTCCTGTTGCAGGATCAGCCCTCGATTCCCGGCTCGGGACCAAGCCTCAGCCGCTCGTCTTCGTACCACCGGAGCAACGACCGGCAAGGGGAGGTCGAGAGACCCAGCTCATCGATGCGCTTCCCACGGTGGCAGTGACGGGATCCGGGGCGCCAGTCCCCGGCGCTATGGCAGGATCTGGCGCGAGGCTCAGCCTACCCGGACCTCCCCCGGCTCCGTCAGTTCCGGGCGGCTCCGGCTCTGGCCCGGGTGCGCCTTCGAGAGCGCCGCAGGTGGGAGCACCATCGAGCGGAGTTCTCACCGGACGTGCTGACGCAATCGTGCCCGGCGTAGTTGTGCGCCCGTCCGCGCCGCCCGCCGCGCGGCCCCCTGCGGCGCCGCCAGCCGAACGGACTTTGGTACTGGAACTTCAACTTCCGCCTGCGGCCGCGACCATATCAGCTCCGCTGAGACCTTCTTCAAGGATCGTGCCGCCGGTGATCGAACGCCGCTTCTCTACCCGCCTGCTGTACACGATCGCCGTGCCAAAGCCGAATCTTCCGATGTATTCAGGCGACTGGGTAATTTGGTTTGCGGAACGGCAGGAACAGAACAAGGCCGGACGCATCCAGGCCCCTCTGCCCCATCGAAAGTTTCAGCCCGTAGGTAAGATCCGTCAGGAAGTGCTCCAAGGTTGGGTACAGGTGGCGCTGGTAATTACGAAGGAGGGTAAGCCGGATTCAGCTACCGTACTCACTCCTGCCGCCCCGGAAGTCGCTACTGCTGCCCTACAGGATCTGCTGAGCTGGCAGTTCCACCCCGCAATGCGCAATGGACAACCGATCGACGTCGATGCGGTGGTCGAAATCCCCTTCGGGACAGCGCGCTAAGTTTCACCGCCCGGACGTTTTCCGTCGAAACGCGGCAACTGCCGCCGCTTCAGGGGCGGTCAAACGAGCCGGATCGCAATTCGGCAATCCCTTCATGCAGTTCGACACGTTCCGTTTTCTGGCCGCCCGCGCGACAGCTTCCGACTGGTCCTTGGTCAACTGCAGCAGGTTACAACTCGCGCGGCCCGCCATGCAGCTTTCCAGATTCCGAGCCTTCGCTGCTTCCGCGACAGAGCGAACCTCCTCCGAAGAGAGACCTAACGGATCGCATCCGACAGAACCGCTGAGGCACTTCTCGAAATTTCGCTTACGCCGTGCCTCTTGGACTTCTTTCAAGGAAGCCTCGGTCAGGCTCAAGGGGTCGCAGTCAGCGGCGCCGCTCTTGCATCGCTCGACATTCCGGGCAGCCATGGCGGCTCTTGCGGCCGCAACCTGCTCTTTCGTTAATAGCATCGGATTACAGGTTGCGAGACCGTTCATGCACGCCTCCAGGTTCCGCTTCATCGCAGCCGCCTGAACCTCTTTTTGGGCAGCCTGGTCCAGAACGAGGGGATCGCAGAGAGCAGTTCCCGCCTTGCACTGGTCGACCACTTTTCGCTGATAGCGGCCGCGTACCTCTTTGGCCTGTTCGGGAGTCAGGCGCGTAGGATCGCAGGAGGCGGATCCCGCAAGGCAATTCTGGTAGTTCCTCTTCTCCGCCGCCTCTTCCACGCGCTTCAGATCCGATGGGGAAAGGAAGGTGGGATCGCATCCGTTTAAGCCGGCGAGGCACTGCTCTAACACCCGTTTGGCGAGGGCCACCGAAAGCATCTGAATCTCGGAGGCAGAGAGTTCTGCGACATTACAGCCGGGCTGGCTCTTCAGACATTTCTGTAAGTTATCCGAGGCAGAGCGTTGAGCGGTTGCTGCGCCCGGCAGTAATGCCGAAAGCCCCAGTACTCCCAGTACTACAAAATAACTCGCCATAGTTCTAATCGTACTCGTTCTAGACCCTAATTGTATTGACTCTTTTACCTGTATATCGAATCATTGAATTACAAAGAGACACTAAGTCGTTTCCATTATCTCCATACATTAGATCAGTAGCTCTCAGACCTTAATGTCTCTTTGGATTCATCTCATATGCTCCGTGTCACTCACCTAGGTAAGTTTTATCCTCCACACCGCGGAGGAATGGAAAGCCATCTGGAATCGCTCTGTGAAGAATTACAAAACCGTTTCAAACTCCGCCTGGTGGTAGCTGGAAGTGACCGCAGGACAAAGAAAGAAGTAGTGCGAGGAATCCCGGTGGAGCGATACGGAACGCTGTTCTCGTTCGCATCGGCGCCCTTCTGCCCCGGAATCTTCACCGCCTTGCGTAAGGATGACGCAGATATCGTTCATGTTCATCTGCCCAATCCTTTCGCGGTGACGGCCTATCTCGCGAGCAGGCATAAGGGAAGCCTCGTCGTAACGTACCACAGTGACGTAGTCCGGCAGCAAATCCTCGGCGGGTGCTTTGAACCGATCCTGAATGCCTTTCTGGCTCGCGCCAGCGTCATCCTCTGCACGTCTCCGAAC
>JADGHK010000550.1 GCA_019686145.1 Bryobacteraceae bacterium
AGCGGCCGAGGCAGGGATTCCGGCCCCCAGCTTCTTCTCCGCGCTCGCATATTACGACTCGTATCGTTCCGAACGCCTGCCTGCGAATCTCATTCAGGCGCAGCGCGATTACTTCGGGGCACACACGTATGAGCGCGTGGACCAGCCGCGCGGCAAGTTCTTTCACCTCGACTGGCCCGCGCCGGGACGGCCGCAACTCGAGGCCTGATGCGAGCATCGAACAAGAGGAGGGGCTTTTCGCGCCCGTTTCCGCTGATTCGCCGGCTCCTCGATAACAAGTGATGAAAATTGTCGTTACGAACGATGACGGCATCGATGCTCAGGGCCTTGCTACGCTCGCCGAAGTTTGCCGCAGCTTTGGCGAAACGGTGATCGTTGCGCCGGGTGAGCCGCACTCGGCGCTCGGGCATCGCGTCACAACGGGCGTTCCGATCCCGGTGGCGCAGCAGTCTCCGTCCGCCTACCGTGTCGATGGCACACCGGCGGATTGTTCGCGTCTTGCCGTGACCTGCCTGGCTCCTGATGCAGATTGGGTGATCTCGGGGATCAACCATGGCGGGAACCTCGGCGCGGACGTCTACATGTCGGGGACTGTAGCGGCGGCGCGCGAAGCCGCGCTCCTGGGACGCCGCGCCATCGCAATTTCGCATTACATTGCGCGAGGCGGCGAAGTGGACTGGGCTGCCGCGGCAGTGAACGCGAGCCGCGTCCTGCGGATGCTTCTCGAGCGCGAATTACCCGCCGGCTTCTATTGGAATGTCAACCTGCCCCATTGCGCGGAAGCAGAGCAGATCAGCTTTTGCCCTCTGGATCCTTCACCGCTTCATGTGCGCTACCGCAAGGAGGGCAGCGCCTTCATCTATGAAGGGGACTACCATGGCCGCGAGAGGCGTTCCGGCTCGGATGTGGATCTCTGCTTCCAGGGGCGTATCACCGTAACCGCGATTCCCCTCGAGTTCGCCCATCCTTTCAGCACGCTACCATAGAAGCTGCAATGCCGTTTCCATGTGTCTGTTTCCTCGCTGCCTGGAGGGCTGGGTTCTGAGTGCTTAACGTTAGCCATACAGAAATTGCGCCAGGCGTGGTCGTGTTGAAACTTGCCGGCCGATTAATGCTGGGGCAGGAAAGCGAGCCGATTCCGCAGTTGATTGAACGCTGGGTGGCCGAGGGCAAGAGAACCGTCATTGTCGACTTGTCAGGCGTTACGCATATCGACAGCACCGGGATCGGGCGGTTCATTGCAAGCTTCAACGCAATGCAACGTTCCGGCGGAAAGCTGCTGATGGCAGGGGCCTCCGGCCAGGTTCGCGACGGGTTCCGAGTCACGCGCCTCGATACGGTCTTCCCTTTCTTTGACAGCGTGGAGGAGGCCTCGCGCTCTCTTAACGGCTGACGACGACGTCGATGCCGCCGACGTCGCCGCCTCTCACGTCAATCGCGCGGCCGAAAGGCCCGCACTCGGCCGCTGCCTCGGGGCCGAAGGGTTCGCAGGGAATCTCCGTGAGCCAGGCAAAGACGATGTACTGCCCCGGTGCGACGCCGCGAAACTCGTAGCCGCCCGCGTCGCCCGCGACCGTTGCGGTAATCCCCTGGACGCGCCCGGTCATCGACAGCGGCAGAAGAACCACTGTTGCTCCCGCGACGGGACCCCCGTTGCTGAGGACGTTGCCGGAAACCGTCGCGGCTTTCGTGGTCAGCACCAGCTCAATCGGCGGGATCACTTCCGTTCGGCCCACCTGAAGCCCGTTCGTGAGCAGATCCATACTCCCGGATTGCGCCGACTTGAGGTAGGAAGTGCTGGGATGGTTGTCGACAAAGATGTCGTAAGTTTCGTCGGGCATCACTCTCGCGACGAATGAGCCGTCCTGCTGTATCTGCGCCGATGTGCGCGTGGCGGTTTCCGAGCGCGGCTCGAGAAGCACCCTCATCGTGTTCATGCCGTAATCGTTGTCCTCCTCAAAACGAACGCGGCCGGTAATCTCGCGTTCCGGCGCGAGATTCACGACGAAATCCTCGATGGACGACCGCCCCACCGTGACCGCCTGACGGGAGGAAAGCCTTTGGTTGTTACGGCTTCCTTCGGCTACAAGCCAGTACCTGCCCGGAGTGACTCCTGAGATTTCAAACCTACCCTCTGACATGCGGATGCGGACCGGGACCGGAACGGAACCCGCTTCGTACAGGTCGGGCCAGCGAAGCGAAATCGTGGGAGTCATCAGCCGCTCATTCGTGGTTCCATCGAGTACTTCGCCGCGAATCGATACAGTTCGCTCCTGCTGGAGAGCAATATCCGCTGCCGTCACTTGCGATCCGGCGGTGATCCGCAGCGGTATGGCATTGGCGAGGCTCGTCCCGGAGGCGTAAAAGGTGCTGACGGTGTGTGGCAGATCCGGCATCTGTTCCTCTACGCCTTCCACCTGTTCAGGCATTTGATGGAGCGCCGCCACGTAGTAGGTGCCGGGCCTGAGCGAGTGGATGCGATATTCGCCGAGGTCGTTTGTAATGGCGGAGCCTGCCGGAGCGTACGCTCTGCGGCCACGAACGTAATATTCCCGAAACGCCTGAACTCCGACGCCGATCGCCGGTTCTCCGTCGGGGTGCCTCACCTTTCCCGCGATCACGCCTGCCGGGCGCAACCGCGCCAGCAGCCCGGAAATGCGCTGTCCGGGCTGCCATAGCAGCAACGACTGGCGCAATCGTCCGTTTTCGATGACGTGGTTCAGCTTCAGAAAACCTTCCCGCTCCGCGGAGAAGGAGTAGAAGCCGGCATCGAGTCCGCGAAACCGGAAATTGCCGTCATTGTCAGTAATGGTAGCGAGGGACCGCTTGTTGTCCAGGCGCTGCAACACCACGCGCGTCCGGCTTAGAGGCTGTCCGGTCAGGTCGTGGACTACCACGCCT
>JADGHK010000551.1 GCA_019686145.1 Bryobacteraceae bacterium
CACTACAATCACATCGCCCTCTTCGCTTGACAGATACAGCCGTCCATTCGCTCCCCAAGATTAAAGATCCATCGGGCAATCTCGACCGCACGAGCTTCATCATCCCAAAGTGAAAGCAGCGCTTTGGGACAGCGTGGCGAATTCACGTACACCAGGGAACCCTCTTTGGGAGGTTGCCCCGATGTCAGGGGGTGAGCGTCAGGTGCAGTAGCGCGCCAGCCCGGCTGATATCCCAAGCGCGAAAGGGAATGCCACCCGCTGATGCCGTCAGTTCGTCGCGGATTGCGCCGCGAATCCGGCTCGCCAGGTCCGCGAGTTCGTCTGGCCGAACTGCGGTTTCCCGGTGATCATACGATTTGCGCCGCCTCGTACCCCGGCCAATCGCCCGCGGGAAACGGGGCAGGTGCGCCCGGCCGCTCGAGCAACGTGATGAGCGCGGGCAATGTGTCCGCGCGGCAGAATCCGGCCGCGGTGTTCACAACGAACGTCGCCGCCCTGCCGTTCTGATCGCGGAGGAGCCAGCAGATGCCCGGCTGCGGTTCGTCAGAGAACGACCCATCGACGGAGCCAAGCAACGCACCGAAGAGTTCGCCGCCAGGAGAGAACAACTGATGACTGTCTCCGGATTCCTCGAACACGTCGGCGGACGTTGTCACTCGAATCGGTTCCGGCATACCCGGCAGGCGCGCCGCGTACGTTTGGGCATCGAGCGGCCGCCATTCGAGATCCACCGGACGGCTAGCTTCATGGGCCATAGCCTGATCCACGCCCAACAAATCGTAGGGTGGTTCGGGTAGCGGAGGGATGTCCAAACCCTCCCGCGCCACCACGTCCAGGTCAAGTGGAACATCGCCCGCCTGCGCGACCTCTTGCTCGATCTCCGCAAGGAACCGCTGCCTCGCCGCCTCGCGCGCTTCCCGGCTGGTCAAAGTCACTTCTTCGAACCGCTTTGGCAACTTGGAGAGGATTGGTTGCAGGCGGCCGACAATACCTTGGAACAACTGGATGCGTTCGCCGACGGCAAAGAAAACGTCGGCCTCGACCGTGTCCTTGTACGCGAAGTTCAGGATTCTGACCTTGGGGCGAAGCTGTCCTAAACGGTCGATGCGCCCGATCCGTTGCTCAACTCTCATGGGATTCCATGGCAGATCGTAGTTCACCAGCACGCCGGCGGTTTGCAGATTGAGTCCTTCACCGGCGGCGTCGGAGCAGACGAGAAGGCGAACAGCCCCGGTCTTCAGGCGCCGCTTGATCTCCTCCTTCGTGCACGCAATCCAGCGGCCAGAGCCATCGCGCCACGCGCCGCCTGTCCCGGAATAGCTTGCCACCGGCACATCGGGCAGCTCCCGCGCCAGGAAATCGCGCAGGTATTCCATCGTGTCTGTGTATTGGGTGAAGACGATTGCGGATTCCGAACCGGTAGCAAACACGCTTACCAGCTCCGCGTGCAGCATACGCGCCTTGGTATCCGTGTTTAGTTTAGCGATGCTGCGCAGCAGACAGAGAATTCGCTCGCGCTCCTCCAGTTCCGCCGTGGACGCGGCCAGCTCCGCCGCTTCTTCCGGTGCCATCACTTCGTCACCCGCCTCATCGAGAGAAACATCTTCGTCGCTCAGTCCCAGTTTTCCCAGCCGCGCATTCAGCGTCCGTTTGAGCGCCTCGAAGCTGCTGGCCAGCCGGCGGCGATAAACGGTCATGACAAAGCCGATCGCGGTGCGCTTGTCGGAAGCGGCTTTTGAGTAGGTTTCGGAAATGTAATCCTCGACCTGCTCATAGAGCGCTCTTTCGGCGGGCGTCATCTCGACGGGAATATCCCTGACCTCCCGATCTGCAATCGGAAGATCCAGCTTGTTCGCCCTGCGGTACGAACGCAGCAATTCCCTCGTATGGCGCACCATTCTCCAGCGCAGGGGCGAGCAGGCTTTTAACACCTCCAGCAGCGCACGGCGCGACTCCGGGTCGAGCATTCGCCGAGGCGCTTGCGCCGTGTCCCGCAACGCCCGAATCACCTTGGTCCGCTTGATCGAGGAAAGCCCCGGCGTCAACGCCGCGATCTCAGCATCCGTCAGCGGCCCGAAATATGCCTCGCAGTCGCGGAACCACGCCGTCAACAAATCCAGCGTCTCTGGCGACGGATTACCGCTCGCCCAGGAAAAATACTTAAGGAACGCGTGCGGTTCGGCTGCCCACTTGGGCGGGAGCCCGAGCAAATCCATCAGGTCCCAGATCTCTACCGGATGCACCTGCATGGGCGTGGCCGTCAACAGCAGCAAGCTCTGGCAGCGGCGCGCCAATTCCCGCATCACGCTCAACAGCGCGTTCGGCCCCTTCTCCTGTTCCGTGCCCGCTCCGCGCCGCCGGGCATGGTGCGCCTCATCCAGCAACACCAAGTCCCAAGGCTCGGCCTCAAGCAGCTCCCGCACCCGGTCCTTGCGCCGCATGAGGAAGCTCGAGGCCAGAACCACTGGTTCTTTCTGCCATGCGTCCCGTCCGACGGCCCGTTCCAGCGGCCCGCTCCAGCCGTAGGCCGGCCGCCAGCGCAGCGTTGCGCCGTCATAGATCGGCACGTTCAGGTTGAACTTCTCATAAAGCTCGTTCTGCCACTGGATCTGGACGCTCTTGGGCGTGAGGATCAGGATTCGTTTCGCCTTGCCGGAGAGCAGCGCTTGGCGCAGGATCAATCCCGCGGTGATCGTTTTGCCCAGCCCGACCTCATCAGCGATCAACAGCCGGCAAGGCCACTGCTGCAGGAAACGCACGTATGTCCGGACCTGGTGCGGCCAGGGCGAGACGGCGCTGGTCACTTCCCCGGTCCGCATGCCATGCGGCAGTTCCGGGGCGACTTTCACGAAGGTCCACACGCATCGCCGGAATTCTTCATCGGTCAGCCGGTAGGCCTG
>JADGHK010000552.1 GCA_019686145.1 Bryobacteraceae bacterium
TGCCGCGCGGATCCGAAGAAGGCTCCGTTCTCGAACTCGACCTCGAGAATCTTCAGCTTGTGGCGAACAAGCCCGTTTCATTCCGGCTCTACAGTTCCCGGGAACGGACCGAGGACCAGCTCGGTGACGTTGTCGAATTTACGCAGAAGGACCTGGAAACCGGGCGCCTCCACCGGCACGCGCCGCTGAACGCCGTGATCCGGTTCGGCAAAAAGGCAGAGGAGCGCCTGATTCCGGTAAAGCTCGGCGCACGGTTGACAGAAGTTGGAACGCTGGAAATCTGGGCTGAGTCGAAGGTCAGCGAGCACCGGTGGCGCCTGCAGTTTGAGCTGCGGAAAGCCGTCGCGGCGCCGGAGGAGGAAGCGAAGCCCGCGCGTCCTGCCGCCGTCATCAGCGATGAGGCGATGGCGCACGCGGAGGCTTTGATTCGCTCCGTGTTTGCTGGTTCCGGAGCTCCGGATCTGTCACCGCAGGAGCTTCCAGGACGCCTGGAGCAGGTTCTCGGCCTGGGGAGGAATTCGTGGCCCGGCTCGACCATCCGAAGGCTGGCCGATGTATTTCTGGAGCATGCCGAGGGGCGCAGGAAAGGTCCTGCTTTCGAGGCCCGCTGGCTGAATCTGTGCGGATTTTGCTTGCGTCCAGGCTTCGGGTTTCCCGGCGACGATTACCGGATTGAGCTTGCCCGGCGAGTGTACGCCTCCGGTCTGGCGTTTCCAAACCACGTGGAGTGCGAGATTCAGTGGTGGATTTTCTGGGGCCGCGTCGCCGGGGGCCTGAATCGCAACCAGCAAGCGGATTTGTATCAGAGAATCGCGGGTACCCTCCTGCCGCGCGGAAAGAAGAAGCCGCCGCGCGTGAACGCAAGCCTCCTGCGGGAGATGTGGCGGACAGCCGCGAGCCTGGAACTATTGCCGATCGGAACGCGGACGGACCTGGGCGAAGCGCTGCTCAACAAGATCAGCCAGGGCGAAATGGTCGAGACGGCCCTGTGGTGCCTGGCGCGCCTGGGAGCTCGCGAGCTGTTCTACGGACCCATCAACCAGGTGCTTCCTCCCGCAACTGCAACGCGCTGGGTTGAGTCGCTCTTGAAGATACCGGCGGCGGGTGAAGCGATCGCGAGCATCGCGCGGCATACCGGCGATTCTAGCCGCGATCTTTCCCCGGGTGTGCTCGAGCTGGTCCGCCGCGACCTTTCCGGGCGGGCCGACGGCGAGCGCCTCCTGGCAACGCTCGAAGGCGAATCCGCGCGGGATCTCGCCGCAATGGGCCGCATCTTTGGCGAGGAACTGCCTTCCGGGCTCGTCTTCGCGCAGCAAGAGTAGCCGATGGACGAACTTGGGCTCGTGCGCCGGATCCGGAGCCTTGCGAAAGGCTCCGGCAGCGATGTCGTTCTGGGCATTGGCGACGATGCCGCCATCTTCCGGCCGCGTCCAGGCGAAGACCTCGTCTTCACCACCGATCTGCTGGTCGAGGACGTTCACTTCCGCCGCGACACGCATCCTCCTGATGCAGTGGGACACAAGGCGCTCGCGCGAGGGCTGAGCGACGTCGCCGCAATGGGAGCCGAACCGCGCTTCTGCCTGCTGTCCCTCGCCCTTGCACCCTGCTGCGATCGCAAGTGGGTGTACGCCTTCTATCGCGGGCTGCTGCGTCTGGCGCGAAAAACTGGCACTCCGTTAATCGGGGGCGACCTCGCTCACGCCGAGAAAATAACCTGCGATATTGTCGTCTGCGGAGCTGTGCCGAAAGGGAAGGCACTGCGCCGCGATGGGGCTCAGCCCGGGGACCTGCTGTACGTCACCGGCAAGCTGGGAGGCTCGGCGCTCGGCCTTTCTTTGGGTGAGGGTCCGGGTTGTAAGAGACATTTGCGGCCGCAGGCCCGGCTCGAAGCCGGACGGGTCATCCGCGAGCGGATCAAAGCATCAGCGGGCATGGATTTGAGCGACGGGCTTTCGATTGACCTGCACCGGCTGTGTGAAGCATCGGGCGTGGCCGCGGAGATCGATCAGCCCCTCCCCATATTTCCGGGCGCCACTCTCGACCAAGCTTTACACGGCGGCGAAGACTACGAGCTTTTGTTCACGGCATCTCCGAAGTCGGCCGTGCCCTCTAAAATCGGCAGTTTGCCTGTGACGAGAATCGGAAGGATCGTGAAGGGCAAAGCGGGTTCCGTCAAGCTGTACGGCGAGCCTTTGCTTCCTTTGGGGTACGATCATTTCAGGCGCACATGATTACACCAGACCCGACGCCAGTTACCGACCTGATTGAAGCATTCCGCCGGTCCAAGACGATGTTTGCTGCCGTCTCCCTCAGACTCTTCGACCGCCTTCATTGCCGGCCGGCGACAGCGGCGGCGCTATCGGAGGAGCTGAGCCTGAATCAGAGCGCATTGAAGCGCCTGCTGGACGGCTGTGTCGGGCTGGGACTCCTGCGCAAGTCCGGTGGCGAGTACGCAAACACAGACGTCGCGGAAGTGTACCTGCGGCACGAGAGCCCGAGAACGCTTGCGGGCTATATCCTCTACTCGAACAGAGCCCTCTACCCGATGTGGGCCAACCTGGAAGATGCCGTGCGGGAAGGCACGAATCGTTGGCGTCAGACCTTCGAGCTCGAAGGTAATCTCTTCTCTCACTTCTTCCGGACAGACGAAGACATGCGGGCGTTTCTCGCAGGGATGCATGGCTTCGGCTTGCTCAGCTCGCCGGCGGTGGTCAAAGCCTTCGACCTCAGCAGCTTTCGGTTCCTCGTGGACCTGGGCGGCGCGACCGGGCATCTGGCGCAGGCGGCCAAGGAGGCGTACCCGTCGCTGACAGCTGCACTCTTCGACCTGCCGCCCGTCATCGAGGTGGCAAAGAGCTACGTCACAGGGATCCAACTCATCCCAGGCGATTTCTTC
>JADGHK010000553.1 GCA_019686145.1 Bryobacteraceae bacterium
GTTGTCCTTTGGGGCTAGTCTCGCAGCGCCTTTTGGAGGGCCTCGTACATAACGGCTTCCGGCGCGCTTTGACCCGTCCAGATTTCGAATCCGATGACGCCCTGATAGACGAGCATCGAAAGGCCATCAAGTACCGGAAGGCCAAGCGATCTCGCTGTACGAAGAAGACGGGTCTCAGGAGGGTTGAAGACGGCATCGCAGACCAGAGTACCCGGAGCGAGCCGCCGGAGATCGACATCGGGCATCGCAGCCACGTCGGGGTAGAGCCCGACCGAGGTCGCATTCACTACAAGGTCAAAGCCCTCCGGGATGACGTGGGTTCCGCGCCAGACCACAAGGCTTGCTTTGACTCCCGTGTTCTTGCAAAGGTCCTCGACCATTGCGGCGCCGCGTGCCTCCGTGCGGTTCAGAACGACAATTTCCGCGGCTCCCGCCAGGGCGAGTTCCGTGGCAATGGCTCGCGCCGCGCCTCCCGCGCCTAGCAGGAAGACTCGCTTCCCCTTCGGATCCACTCCGGCGTTGACGCGGACTCCTCGAAGGAATCCTTTACCGTCGGTATTCTCGCCGATGAAACAGTCTCCCTCGCGCCGCACCGTATTCACGGCGCCGATCATGCGAGCCTCCGGCGAAATACCGTCCAGGTGCTGCATCACTGCAACTTTATGGGGAATCGTCACATTGAAGCCCCGGAAGCCGAGAGCCCGGGCTCCGGCGACTGCTTCGGCGAGCCTCGACGGCGGCACTTCCATCGTCAGGTAGCGCCAGTTCAGTCCTCGAGCAGCAAACGCAGCCTCCTGCATCACCCCGGTTGGATTCTCTGCAACCGGTTGTCCGATGACACCTACCAGTTCTGCTTTGTAGTTTGCGGGCATACCTTTACTTGCCGCTCTTCTTCAGGGCCGCCGCGTCGAGAACCCAGCGGCGCAGAATCTCGTAGCCGCGGTCAGTTGGATTGTACCGCCGGCCGCCCTGGTGGCCGTCCTCCTTCCCGCTCTGCACATTGAGCGGTTTGCGAAGAATCTTGCTGTGCTCCACATCGTTTTCATTAATGCGATCGAGCAGCGTGACGTAGTTCTTGTGGAGCGCCTTCGCACTGAGATATCCGTTCCCATCGGCGGGCGCCAGTTCCATCGACGGCACTCGGCCCGGGACGCCGTGGCACCCAAGGCATGAGAACTCGTCCTCACGATTCGCTTTGGTGAGCTCCGGCGCAACCCATTTCTTGAAGTACTCGAAGTTCTGCTTCCAGACCTCGGGCATGGCCGCGACTTCCGGCACATCGTCCTCAGCGTATTCCGGCTTCACCTTTTTCAGGACAGGCCGGATGCGAGGGTGTGAGTTCACGTGGGCGTTGGCGGCCAGGGTCAAGGCCGCGCTACGAAGCCTGCGGTCCACCTTCTCGTTCGTAAGCTGCTTGAGATAGAGGTCGACTGCTCGCTCGCGCCATTCGGCAATCTGAGGCGGCACCTCTCCATCGCCCTTTCCACCGCGCACCTCCGGGATGCCGCTCCCATAGGTGAGCAGCCACCCGACGCCCGGCAGCCAGAGCATCTCGTCCATCGGGGTAGAGAATTCCTTGGGGAATCGCGCCAGCAGAGCAGGGATCTGCAAGTCCGGGTTGGAGTGGATTACCTGACCGATGCTGCGGGCGAGGTACCAATCCGGCGGATCTTTCTCCATCTGGAGGAGCTCGCGCGTATTCTCCTCGAGCTTGCCCCGCTCGGGCGGAAATGTCGGGACCAGAAGACTGAAGAAGATGCGCTGCTGTTCCTCAGTTTTCGGGATATTCCAGCGGGCGCGGGAGAAGAGCTTAATCAGCGGAGCCACGAGTTCCGTACGCCGTTCCGGCTCCTGGGCTCCGCGCTTAATTTGGTTAATCAGCGGCTCCAGAAACTCCTGAGTACCGGGAAGGGAAGTGACGCGCGGATCAGCCAGAGACGTCGAGGCAAGCGTGCGAAGGTGTTCAGGACCGTTACTCGAGTAGTCGAGCACCTTCTTTTGAAGCGGGTCCCACGTCACATTCGCCGACGCTTCGAGCACCAGTCTCAACTGAAGGTCGTTTCCGGATTCCTCAGCGGCCTTCCAATACGGCAATAGCGCCTTGCCGACCATCTCGGCCGACTTCGGCGTCACATAGCCCATCTGGCCGGGACCGCCGTCTCCGCCAGCCATGCTGTAGTAGGTTGCGGCAATCTTCGTGATGCGATGCACCAGATGGATGCTCGGTCCGGAGTCGAGGCGCTTCGTAATTTCCTCAAAGAGCTGCGCCAGTTCCGGATACTGATGCTCCTTGCTGCCGTTGGCGCGCTGTCCGTTTGCGATGAAGAGCGCTTCTGTCTGATAGCGCTTGGCTGTCTCCACCAGGGCGTTCTCTTCCGGCTGTTCCAGGCTTGTCAAAAATGCCTGGTTGAGCTGCTTCCGCACGGGCGGGTTCCAGACCCACCAGTTCCAGGCAGCCCTCGATGCCCAAGCCCGGACGCCAGGATGCGGATCCTGATTCATCATGCGGCTGAGCGTGGCGCCGAGCCGCGGGAAACCTGCCGCGGTTCTCGTAAGGACGCCGTCAGCACGCATGAGCAGGGCTCCGGCGATGGATTCTCGGGTCAGGTCATCGGACGTCCCGTAGGCAGCGAACAGGTGATCCCAGCCCTTGTCATCGAGCAGGGTCTGACGCATGCCCCATCGCGCAGCCTCCCGCACCATCTTGACCGGATCTCCCAGACCTTTGATTTGCGCAGAGATGCCGCGTTCATCATGCAGAGCCCCGAGCGCAATCTGTGCCCAGTAACGAACATGAGGGCTGGGATGGTCAGTGCCCGGCAGCACCAGATCGAGGAATCGATTGTCGTCGGGTGACATGCCCAATTGCGCGAGAGCGCGGAACCGCGCCACG
>JADGHK010000554.1 GCA_019686145.1 Bryobacteraceae bacterium
CCATTCACCGAGCTGTAATGATTGGCAGATATACAAGACAGAGGGAGGACGGTCCGATCTGTCCGAAAAGTAGCGCCCTCCACGTCCGGGAGCCCGGCTGTGAGACAGGTAGTGACGCAAGGGAGAGTCCAGGGACGCCAAGGTGCTAAGTTTTGTGTTCCTTGCCCGATGATTGGCTACGGCAGCCATTGCCTTATACACTGGTGTTTGGTACGTCGATCAGTGACGATGATTGATGCGCAGGGTGATGTAGCAGCATGACACTACTCGCTCAGAGCATGCTCAATTACATCAGCGCCAGAGACCACCGTATCATGCGGCGGATTCACCGCTGGCACGCGCCTCGCTGGATTCGCCTGTGGATGATCTGCGCCACCCGTGGGGGCGACGGCTGGCTGTGGTATGCCATGCTGCTGGCGATCCTGCTCTTTGGCGGGCCGGAGCGCGGCTGGGCGATCGCGGCTGCGGGCAGCGGTTGCAGCGTCGGGATCGTGCTGTTTCTCTGGCTCAAGCGCCGGATCGGACGCCGCCGGCCTTGCGCGATCGAGCCGCACTGCTGGGCGACGCTGCTTCCGCCAGATCAGTTTTCCTTCCCCTCAGGACATACAATTGCGGCCTTTTCCATGGCGGTGCCGCTGTCGCTCTTCTACCCTTCGCTTTGCGTGGGACTCATGTTCTGCGCGCTGAGTATCGCAGTATCGCGGATCTTGTTGGGCATGCACTTTCTCAGCGACGTGCTTGCCGGCGCCCTTCTGGGATCCGCCATCGGATTCACTTCGTTCGCAATCTTTTCGTAGCTCACTTGCTGGCCGGCTCCGGAAGCGCGAAGGCGTAATATGCGCCGCCAGAGGGCTGGCCGAATTTGCCGCCGCCTGCTCCGATCACGACAAACTGCCGGCCGTTGACCTCATACATGGCAGGGGTGGCGATGGCGGCCGCAGATAGTGTTGTCTCCCAGAGCAGCTTGCCGTTCTTCTTGTCATAAACGCGGAATTTGTTGTCGAAGACCGTGGCGCCGATGAAGAACAGTCCTCCGGCCGTGACGATCCCACCGCCGTAGTTCTGGCTCCCTGTATTCCTGATCCCCTGACGTACGAGTGCCGGATACTCACCGAATGGAATTTGCCACTCGATCTTGCCGGTGTTAAGATTCACAGCAGCCAGCGTGCCCCACGGGGGACGAATGGCGGGGTATCCGTCCGGGTCCTGAAACCACTGATAACCGTCCAGCGCATACTTCATCTCCTGGGGCGAGAGCTTCACGTTCTGCAGACGAACTTCTTTGTCCTCTCCCTGAGCCACGTAGCTAACGATCGCATCGATCGCCTTCTGCTCCAGGTGTCCGAATCCCGGCATTCGTCCAGCGCCGCCTCGTACGACGTTGGCAATCTCCGTAACCGAACGGCGAGAGCCAATCCCGCGAAGGGAAGGGAACTCGGCGCCGCTGCCGCTGAGATCCGCTTTATGGCAGGAGGCGCAGTGGCGGACGTAGAGACGGCGCCCGGAGGTCCGCGCCTTCATCTCCTCGCGGGGAACCAGCCGGATAATCGAGGGCATCTCGTTCGAGTTGACATAGAACCACCCGGTTTCGGGATCGAACGTCGTGCCGCCCCACTCTCCGCCGCCATCGAAGCCCGGAGCGATCACCGTTCCCTCACGGCTAGGCGGCAGAAAGGGCGCGCCGGACCGGTACGTCCGAAAACGCTCAAGGACTGCCTTGTGCGCCTCCGGCGTCCGCCGCGTCAGATCGGCCTCCGTGATCTGCTGTCTTGCAAGCGGCGGTGGAAGGACCGGGACTGGCTGAGTGGCGGCAAGAACTTCACCGTCGATTCCATCCTGAGGAACCTTGATCTCACGAATTGGAAACAAAGGCTCGCCCGTCTCGCGGTGAAACACAAAGATGTGCCCGGACTTAGTGACCTGCGCCACGGCGTCCACCATCCGCCCGTTGCGCTTGACACGCACTAAGCTCGGTGGAGAAGGCAGATCCCGGTCCCAGACATCATGCTTTACGAACTGAAAATGCCAGATGCGTCGGCCCGTCGCAGCATCGAGCGCAATTAAACAGTTGGCGAAGAGATTATCGCCGGCGCGGTTTGCGCCATAGAAGTCAAAGGCGGCCGAGCCAGTCGGCACGAAGACCAAGCCGCGCTGCTCGTCGAGCGCCATGCCTGCCCAACTGTTGGCTCCGCCCGCATACTCCCGAGCGTTGCGGGGCCATGTCTCACTGCCGAAGTCACCGGTCGCTGGAATCGTTCGAAACGTCCAGCGTAACTCCCCAGTCCTTGCGTCATAGGCCCGAATGTCGCCCGGCGGGGACGGCAGATCTTCCCCTGTGAGACTGCCGAGGATGAGCAGGTCCTTATACACGACACCTGGGGTTGTGACAGTAAGAGTCAAGCTCTCGGGATCCCGTCCGAATCCCAGACGCAGGTCAATCTTTCCTTCTTTGCCGAAGCTCGGGATGAGGCGTCCGGTGCGGGCGTCGATAGCGTAGAACCAGTGGCGTGAGGAGACGTAGACCCGCCGGTCTTCGCCGCTTTCCCAGTACATCAATCCGCGGTTCCGGATGTGACGGGGCTTTTCTCCTGGAGGATTGGGATCGAAGCTCCAAAGCAGCTTTCCCGTGGCTGCGTCGAGAGCGATGACGCGGAGGCGCGGGGTCGTAGCGTACAGAACACCATGCCGCACAATCGGATTGCACTGCATCTCGGAGCCCTCGAAGGCGTCGCCCGTGTCGTAGCGCCAGGCGAGCTTGAGCTGAGAGACGTTGCTCCGGTTTATCTGCTTCAAGCTCGAGTAGCGAATCTGCTCATTGCCTCCGCCATACGAAGGCCAACCTGCGTACTGCGAGGGTTGATTCGCTTTCTGTGCATGGCCGGAAAGGGCTGC
>JADGHK010000555.1 GCA_019686145.1 Bryobacteraceae bacterium
GGCCTGTCGAGGTTGCTGACGATTCGCTGCACATCATTCACAACTTCATAGGGGTTGGGCGGGAGATCTGGGTTGCCAGCGCCGAGGGGGTATACGCGCTTGAGCGCAATCGGGAAGGGAAGTGGCTCAAGCGTCTGATTGGAGAGGGAAAGCCTGGTGAAATCAAGATGGGGCGGGTGAAGGGAAAGCGCCATCTCGCCACCGTTGAACCCTGGCACGGAAACAGCATCGTCCTCTATGAAGAGGGCAACACGCCGTGGCAGCGAAAGGTCGTTGAGCAGAACCTGAATCAGGCGCACGCCCTTGGATGGGGCGACTTTGATCGTGACGGCAATGACGAGCTTGTGGTCGGCTGGCGCGGAAAGCCCTGGGGGCTCGCCCTTTATCGTTTCACCGGGACCGAGTGGACGAAGTTCATGATCGACGACGGCGTGGCGGTGGAAGATGTCGCAGTCGAAGACCTGAACGGCGACGGGCTTCCGGAAGTAATCGCCGGCGGAAGAGCGACTTCGAATATTCGAATCTATTGGCCTGGCGCTGCGCCACGGAACTAAGGCGTCCGTTCGAACTGGTACCTTCCCTTCGCGTTAGATTCTCCTAGAAATTTGCCGAAAGATCCGGGTCCGTTGCGAGTCATACGGCATGAGTAAGCCCGGGAGGTGGGGTTAGCGCGCTCTCTTTGCGCGCCGCAGTGGTAATGCGGCCTTTCCACGCCCGTCAGGCGGTTCATGGGGGCAGTATGGCTATTCAGGACGTTGAAACACAACACCGTACGGAAGGAAGAGGCTCCGTCCCGCAGGGGCGCCCGGCCGGTGGCGGGAAAGCGGGCGGGCTGCAAAGAGGACGGTCCGAAAACGACGAATTCGTGGCGCGCGCGCTGGGCGCGTTTGGCGTCGGCCTGGGGCTTGCCCAATTTCTGTCGCCGAAGCGAGTCGGCCGAATGATCGGAGTCGGCAGAGCGCATAGCGCCAGTCTACGGTTGATGGGCGTACGCGAGATTGCGAGCGGCATCAGTATTCTTCGGAGTGATCAGCCAACAAACCTGCTTTGGATGAGAGTCGGCGGAGATTTGCTGGATCTTGCACTCCTTAGCGCCGCCCTGAAATCGCGAGGAACATCCCGTGCACGGGTTGCCGCGGCTACTGCCGCGGTTGCCGGCGTTACCGCGCTCGACCTGCTTTACACCGGGCAGCTGAGCAGCTGGCTGGAGCGGGGGCCGGTCCGGGTGAGCAAGAGCATCGCCGTCAACCGGACGCCGGAAGAATGCTACCGGTTCTGGCAGGACTTCGAGAAGTTCCCAAACTTCATGAAGCACGTCAAGTCGGTGCGCCGGACCGGCAATCAGCGCTCCCATTGGGTTATGGAAGGACTTGGCGGCAGGATCGTGGAATGGGACGCAGAAACAACGCAGGACACTCCGAATCAAGCGATCAGCTGGCGAACCGTCGAGGGATCAAAAGTCCATCATTCGTGCCTGGTGACCTTCCAGCCGGCTCCGGGCGGCCGTGGAACGATCATCCGCGCTGACCTCGAATACGACGTGCCCGGAGGGCGGGCATCCTCCTTTGTCGCCAGCCTTTTTGGCAGGGAGCCGGGACAGGAAATCATGAGGGATCTCCGGCGCTGCAAGCAGTTGCTTGAGACAGGAGAGGTTGCCACTACGGAGGGACAGCCTTCGGGGGCAAGAGTCATCGGCCATTGAGGGATCATCGGGAGGATCACAGAGATGAAAGCGGTATGCTGGCGCGGAAAGCACGACGTGCGAGTCGAGGATGTTCCCGAGCCCAAAATTTTGAATCCCCGAGACGCCATCATCAAGGTCACGTCAACGGCGATCTGCGGATCCGACCTGCATCTCTACAACGGCTTCGTTCCGGGCATGCTGCCTGGCGATATCCTCGGCCATGAATTCATGGGAGAAGTCGTCGAGGTAGGAAGCGTGGTCCGAAACCTGAAGGCCGGCGACCGGGTTGTCGTGCCTTTCCCGATCGCCTGCGGCAGTTGCTTTTCTTGCCAACGAGGGTTGTTCTCGGTATGCGAAAACTCGAATCCGAACGCCTGGATGGCGGAAAAGCTATGGGGACACTCCCCGTCCGGCATCTTCGGCTACAGCCATCTGCTCGGAGGGTACGCGGGCGGGCAAGCGGAGTACGTACGTGTTCCCTTTGCCGACGTGGGGCCGATCAAGGTAGACAGCGGCCTTTCCGACGACAAAGTGCTCTTCCTGTCGGACATCTTTCCCACCGCCTACATGGCTGCGGAAGCCTGCGATATCCAGCGAGGCGACACGATCGCGGTTTGGGGATGCGGTCCGGTCGGTCTGCTGGCGATCAAGTGCGCTTTCCTACTCGGGGCGGAGCGCGTCATCGCCATCGATCACATTCCCGAACGTCTGCGCATGGCGAGGGAACATTGCGGGGCAGAGACGATCAACTTTGAAGAAGCCGACGTTTACGACGTACTGATGCTGGCGACAGGAGGCCGGGGACCGGATGCCTGCATCGACGCAGTGGGCATGGAGGCCCACGTCCACGGAGTAATCGGGAGATACGATCGCGTCAAGCAGGCAATGATGCTCGAGACCGACCGTCCGCAAGCCTTGCGCCAGGCGATCCGGGCTTGCTGCAACGGCGGCACCGTGTCTGTGCCCGGCGTGTACGGCGGATTTATTGACAAGGTGCCGATGGGCTCCGTGATGAACCGGTCTCTCACCATCAAGACCGGACAGACCCACGTGCAGCGTTACATGCGACCCTTACTGGAGAGGATCGAAAGGGGAGACATCGATCCGAGTTTCATCATTACCCACCGCGTTGCCCTCGACGATGCTCCTTGGGCCTACGATACCTTTCTGAAGAAGCAGGATAGCTGCATCAAAGTTGTCATGAAGA
>JADGHK010000556.1 GCA_019686145.1 Bryobacteraceae bacterium
CCCTGCCAGGCGGCCATTATTCCGGGAGCGGGCATCTCGTGGATCGCCGCCGCCAGGCTCGCCCGCTTTGGATACTGATCGTGGTAGGCGAAGATCTTTTGCTCGTCGCCGCCCATCTCCGCGACCAGTTCCGGGATGTCGCGTAACAACGCCACGAGGTTGTCGACCAGTGCGGCGGTATCGATCATCGTAGGCTTCCTCCGACGGCTTGCTCCAATGCGAACCGTTGCTTCATCTCGGTGACACCCGACTTGCGAGTTCAGTCACGGCGGTCTTCCTCGGTGAGAACACAAGCTACGGGTCGATCTCCTGGGCGGCCCAAGTCTGAATGCGATCCAAACGAGGGGGCAAGCCAGCTTCCGTCCGTTACCCGGGAACGATCCGCAGCATGAGGTCGGTGAAGCGTGTTAAGTAGACGGGTTTGTCGTACTGACCCTGTGTCAGGCCGAAGCACTAAAATGAGGGGGATTATGAATTGGATCACAGTCGCGCTGCCCTACTTCCTGGCGTTTGTGCTTGGTGCCGCCAGTTCGCTTTGCATCGTGGTGCTTGTCGAATGGCTGAGGAAACCGCGGCTCTGCCTCGCAATCGCACCGCCCCGAGATCAGGCTTATCCTGCTGGCTATCCTGCCAGCAAGGTGCGCTTCCTTGAGGTCTCGCTCCGTAATAAGCCGCTGCCCTCCTGGCTCCGCTGGATGAGTAGAAGCTCTGCATCAAGCTGCAGGGCGACGATTGACTTCCTGAAAGAGGACGGCACAAATATCTTCACTAGATCCATGGCCGCGAGATGGAGTGCATCTCCGCAGCCCGTTCCACTGCAATTCCGTCTTGGCGATAATGTTGCTCAGATTCTCGACGTAAACCGATTGAACATGGCGTCAGTAATCGATGTCCCGCCAGGGGAATCGGAGTCGATGGGTGTCGTGGGCAGGTTCGACGAAAATACGGACTGTTTCGGGTGGAGCAACGAAAGCTACTTTTCGAACCCACCGTGGCGGAATCCAGACTGGAAGCTGTCGATCGGTCGGTATCTTATTCGTATTACCGTGCGAGCTTCTGGTGAGAAGTGCTCAGAGTTATTCTGGCTGATCAACGCTCCTCAAATCGCAGACGTCCGTTTGGAACCCCACGCATGATCTGATCATCGTGTTGCCTTATTTCAGCTTCGTTGCCCTGACTTTCTCTCCGTTGTCCACGTTTATCAATGTCTGCCCGCAAATGAGAATCTCTTCCGTTGGAAGCCACAGCATTGAGTTGATCGAGTCAACCCCATCGACCTCCCAGATGGAGCCGTCTTCAAGCTTAACGAGTTTTCCGCTTCCGGTGACGGAGTCAATCCAGTGCCCGTCAGTGCAACCTTTCGTCGGTTGACTCGCCGATTCGCCTTTTGCCATGCGGGACAATTTCCCGGCGATCGACAGAGCATCTGGTGGTGACGGCCGCTTATTCAAGACTTCGATGGCCAGTGACAACATCGCGAGCCGAAGGCCTGCATCCGTGTTAGGGTGGCCCTTGGATCCCAGGTAACGAACAAACGCTTCTTTGGTTCGGTCATCTGACGTGCCATTAGTGGGCACGTCATAACCCGCTATTTGCAGCGCCCTTCGGAGAACGGCAATAGCGTCACCGGGCCCGTCGGAGTTCACTTGAGGAAAGTTGGAACGCGGAGGGGGCCCAGGCGCTGCTGTCCCCAATCTCTCGGAGTCCCAGATTCGGCATTCCTGGCCAGCATCCGGGATGAGCAGGCGCGAGCCCACCCCCAGGAAGAGGCCAGGAGAGCTTATGTAAACGGTCTTTCCTTCGAACCTCCACAGCGACAGGCAACCGGTGCCCTTCTCTATCAAGTAGGTGTCGCCGTTGGACCGAACGATTATGGCTTTGTCATCCATCACCTTCTTGACGAAGACGGCTTCAACGCCTGCGGCAGCTAGCCAAGTTGTGAAGACCAGAACCAGCGCTACGCCCGCCACTTTCATGATGCCGTTATCCAGGTCAAGAATACACCCAAGACCGGCAGGTCAGCAAACTGTAAAGCTCCAAGCGAGGTTAGGGTGATCGCTGCATTTGAAGTGCGCGCGCTCAGCATTTCGGAACATTCTCGTGCCGGATTCCCAGCTAGAGCTCCGGGAGTGTCCGGCAGCAGCGCGACGAGCTTATCGACAAGTGCGGCGGGGTCGATCATCGCTGCTTTCCTCCCAGGCGCGTTCCATCAGCAAGCGCGTCTTCATCGCTTCCAGCATCTGCCGCGCCGCTTCAACTACGGCCGCTTTGTTCTTCGGCGAAAATACCATCCAGGCCTCGCGCTTCTGGTTGGCCCAGGCCTTGATCCGGTCCTTGCGGGTCGAGACGTTCGCCTTGGCCCGGTTCTCGCTGACCGTGCGGACCTGGAAGTTGCGCAGCAGGTCGCCCGAGAAGGTCAGATTCCGGCGGTTGCCCTTGCCCTTTCGAGTCTTGAAGATCGCGTAGCGCTTGGTGAGCGGCTTGGCCGCGGCATCCTCCGGGCCCTGCGCGGCGGCCAGGCGCGCTTTTACCGCTGCGACGCCCGCCGCGCCCAGTTCATACATCTGCCGCTGGCGGAAGTTGAGCAGGTCGAGCCGCAGTTGCTTCTTCTGGTAGACACGGACGCTGGGCATCGATCGCCTCCGAGAACTTGTGCGCAATTGCCCACAAGTCGCCAACCTCCGCCGGATCTGGCGGAAGTCCGACTTCCGGAAGATTTTCCGGAAGTCAGCCAGCCTTGCGGAGCCGGAGTACGGCGGCGCCCTCGGCGTCGGCCTCGATGTCGAAGACCTTGTATCGGGCTCCTTCGATCTCGACCTCGTCGCCACGCACGGGCGCGGCAGGTAAGTCTGCAAACCGGACGAACAGCACCGCATACACTC
>JADGHK010000557.1 GCA_019686145.1 Bryobacteraceae bacterium
TGCTCGTAACGGTCCTGGCTGGTACGAGTCCTACTAGCCGGTGAGAGGTGTGGGTGGATTGTTAAGCAACCTTTGGAGCGACAGCCTCCGGATTCTCGCTGTGCGCCTCGATAATATCGGCGACCTCGTGATGCTGACGCCGGCGCTGCGCACCCTGCGCGAAAACCTTCCGTGCGCGAATATCACGCTGTTGACGACTGCTGCCGGTCAACGCGCCGTGCCGATGATCCCCTGGGTGGACAACGTCATCGTCCACAGGCCCATATGGCAGGAGATTGGGAAGGGAGTAGCCTGTAATCCGGACGATGAGCGGCGCTTCATCGATCAGCTCCGTCAGCGGTCCTTTGAAGTTTCCGTCATTTTCACAAGCTTCTCGCAATCGCCCTATCCGCCCGCTTATGCCTGCGCCGTTGCCGGAATCCCGAGGCGGCTGGGGCAGTCGAAAGAGAATGACAGCCGTCTGCTGACGGATCGCGTACCCGCTGTGCCCGACGATGTGCATCAGACAGACCGGAGCCTTCACTTGCTGGAGGCAGCCGGGCTCGACGTCACGAACCGCCGCCTCGAGCTTGTGATTCCTGAGCAGGACTGGAACTCGGTTGACGGAATCCTGAAGGATGCAGGTGTGGATCCCGCACGTCCCTACTGCGTAGTGGCTCCAGGAGCGAGCTGTGACGCGCGGCGCTACGATCCCCAGCGATTTGCGGTGGTCGTGCGAGGCATTGAAGAACAGGCTCACATTCCGGTTGTATTGGTCGGCTCCGAGCGGGAAGCGGAACTGATGCAGTCGATCGTGGAAACGTCGGGAGGCAAACCCGAACGAGTATTGAGCAAGACGTCGGTACCCCAGATGTCCGCGATCATTGCGAGGTCGTCGCTGCTAGTGGCAAACCATTCAGGGCCGATGCACATAGCTGAGGCTGTCGGAACGCCGATGGTGATTCTCTTTTCCGGCACCGACGACACGCATCAATGGGAGCCTCGATTTACCCCTTCGCGCATTCTCCAAAACAAGGTTCCGTGCATGCCGTGCGGCGCCTTTGAATGTCCCTATCGCAAAGAATGCCTCGACATTCCGCCGGAACTCGTCGTCGAGCAGGCAATGGAACTGTTGCGCGGGCGCCGGGACGGAAACATCAACGATCGAAACGGACTGCGTTGACGGGCATTCCATCCTGTGCCGCTTCGGCCGGGTTTTTCGCCAGGCGGGAGTAGCGAGATGCAGCCAGCCATTACGGTTCTCATGCCCACCTACCGGCAGGCGCCGTTTCTGCCGCGAGCGCTTTACAGCCTGCTCCGGCAGCGGCACAAGTCGTGGGAATGCATCATTCTGGACGATGGATCTCCCGATCAGACGGAGGAGATGGTCAAGCCATTCTTAGCGGATGAGCGAATTCGCTATTGCCGGTTCTCCCAGAATCGCGGGATGGCTGCGGTGCTGAATATCGGACTGGATTCGGCTCGCGGTCCGCTGATCGCTTACCTGCCTTCGGACGATGTCTGGTATCAGGATCACCTCGAGTCGCTATACCAAATCCTTGAGTCTCATCCTCGCGCCGTTCTCGCTTATTCCGGCATCCGTTACCAGTACGATCGTGTCTCGCCGGGGCAGATTGAAGGCTATCCCCTGCAGCTCGTCCAGGTGCTTCACCGCCAGACCAATCTTCGATGGATCGAGCGGGAGCGGCTTGTAACGGATGATCTGGATCGTATGTTCTGGAATCCGTTGCGCCGGGAAGGGCCGGCTGTGGCATCGGGCCGGGTCACCTGCGAATGGGTGAGTACGCCCACGCAGCGCCATAAGCTGATTCGGGAACCCCTTGGCGGCGTAAATCCGTATCGCCGCTACTACGGAGTGTCTGCGCCGCTTTGCTTCCACTCTTCCGTTGGAAACTTGATCGACGAGAGAGAGCTTTATCGCAGCTTCAGGGAGAGACCCGACACGCCCTCCTCCCCCGACTCCCTCAAGATCGTGCTCGTCGGCGAACTCGCCTATAATCCGGAACGCGTTCTGGCCCTCGAAGAGCGGGGACACAAGCTGTATGGTTTATGGCTGCCGGAACCCCATTCCTACAACACGGTCGGGCCGCTGCCCTTCGGTCACGTTGAGGAGATACCCGCGTCGTCCTGGCGCGAGGAAGTGCGGCGGATCAAGCCCGATCTGTTCTACGGGCTGCTGAACTGGCAAGCTGTGCCCTGGGCGCACTTTGTGATGAACGCCATGCCGGATATTCCTTTCGTCTGGCACTTCAAGGAGGGGCCGTTCATCTGCCTGAATCGCGGAACTTGGCCGCAGTTGATCGATCTTTATCTCCACTCTGCCGGACAAATCTACTGCAGCCCCGAAATGCGGGACTGGTTCCGGACCGTCGCTCCCGAGTGCTTTGACGAAGGACGGCCCCATCTGATTCTAGACGGTGACTTGCCGAAGCGGGACTGGTTTACGACAGACCGGTCGCCCCGTCTTTCTGACCGGGACGGATCGATTCACACTGTCGTCGCCGGTCGCCCGATTGGTTTGCATCCGCCGCTGGTTGCCGAGCTTGCTGCGAATGACGTTCATCTCCATTTCTACGGTGAGTCGACACACTCTCTTTGGCGTGAGTGGATTCAGGAATGCCTGCGGCTTGCTCCTCGGCATCTGCACCTGCATCCCAACATCGACCAGCGAAAGTGGGTGACGGAGTTTTCGCGGTATGACGCGGGCTGGCTGCACTTCTTCGAGAGCTTGAACCAGGGCGAGATTGCCCGTTCGACGTGGGACGATCTGAACTACCCGGCCCGTCTGGGCCCTATGGTGGCCGCCGGGCTCCCCCTCCTTCAGCGCGATAACACAGGAAGCAGCGTAGCCACGCAATCCCTCGCGCGCGAGCACGA